>JBDUAS010000438.1:0-4693 GCA_040004535.1 Deltaproteobacteria bacterium | reverse complement strand
CTCGACAACCAGCTTGGAAGGCTGGAGCTCTACCAACTGAGCTACACCCGCGTTCTACTTAAGGTCTCCTAGGTTCCATCGCTACTGGTCGATCTACTGGCTACTGGTCGTCGTTCTAGTTATCGATCTATTGGTGGTTCGTTCGGTCAGGTCGTGGAAGAAGGTGGATTTGAACCACCGTAGGCATAAGCCGGCAGATTTACAGTCTGCTCCCTTTGGCCGCTCGGGCATTCTTCCGTGTCGTCTGAGAAAGCTAAGTGGTCTCGTTCGGAGCTGGCGGTGGGACTCGAACCCGCGACCTCCTGATTACAAGTCAGGTGCTCTACCGGTTGAGCTACGCCAGCTAAAGAAGGCACAGACGTATAAACGCACGGTTGCCACCCGTCAAGCGGGTGCGAGCAAACGCCCGTGCGGTCCTATCATTATGTAGGCGCGGATCCCGGATCCCGGCTCCGGCACTCCCGAGAAGGGGCCCCCCCGGGATGACAGGGCCCCTTGGGATGGGGGAGGCTGACCGCGCTCATGCCGTCGCTTGGGATGACACTGGCGATCGTCGCGATCTGGATCGTCCAGGGTTTCGGCTTCGTCCAGCTCGTCGTGCCGAAGGCCACGGAACGACCGCTCCTTCAGGTCGTGCTCGCGGCCTGGTGCGGCTTGATCTCGAATCTCCTCGTCTCCGTGACGCTCTACTTCGCGATCCCAGCGCTCACGATCGGCCAGCTCGCGTGGCCGGTGACCGTGGTCCTCGCAGCCGTGTCGGTCGGCTTGACCGTCACCCGCCCTCGCCCGCGGTTCGCTCTCGACCGCCAGACCGCGGTGATCGCGGTGTGCGTGCTTGTCGCGATCGTCCTCGTGCTGCGCCCGCTCGTCGACCAGGCGCACCTCGGCTTCTTCGAGTCGTTCAACGGCGAATTCACGAACTACGCCGCGATGGCCGACGCCGCGCAGTTCCACGACGCGAGCTTCACCACGGTCACGAGTGGTGGCTTCGCGATGGCGTCGCGCGAGGGCATCGCCGGGGTTGCCTGCGCGACCATGGCCACGCTCACGCATCAACCCGCACTCTGGATCATCGAACCGTTCTCGGCGGCGCTCGCGGCGATCGCGTTCGCGAGCCTGGGCGCGCTGTTTCAGCTGGTGCTGGTGCGGCGGCAGGCCGGCAAGCTCGGGAGTGCCATCGCCGGCCTCGTCTACGTGGCGTTGATCTGGTCGACGGCGACGACCTTCTTTTGGACCGCATCGTTTGTCTCGCAGTTCATGTCGCTCGCGATCTGGCTGCCGACCGTGGTGCTGCTGGCGGAGCGTCCCGAGGATGACCGCATCACCACGCTCGTCCTCGGTGGCGTGTTCGGCGTGCTGCTGATGATCTACTGGGAGATGTTCCTGCCGAACATCGCGTTGCTCGGCGCATTCCAGCTCGCGCGCGCGCGCCGCGGCAGCCGGGTCAAGGCGCTCGCGAGCTTCGGCAGCGCGCTCCTGATCGCGCTGATCGTCGCCAATCGGTTCAGCTTCATGTTCGTGCGCAAGGCGACGACGGTCAGCACGGCCGGCTGGGACATGTTCGGCCCGCACAAGACGGTGCTGCGCTTCGCCGCAAATCTGGTCGGCTTCACGACCGCGTACCACGAGCCCGCACGCTACAGCCGGATCGCGGTCGTGCTGGTGCTCGTCGCGCTCGCCGGCTCCGCGCTGTACAGTGCGATTCGCGCATGGCGCGAGCCTGATCCGGTCCTGCGCGGGCTGTTTCACGTCGGCTGGTTGTTCTTCGCCGGCCTCGCCCTGGCGTTCGCGCTCGTCATCAAGCGTGGCGCCGGCACCAACTACGTCGCGACGAAGGTGTGGGTCGGCTACGGCTCGCTCGCGTACGTCGGCCTCGCACTCGGCGCCCTCGACCTCGCGCGCTGGCTCGAGCGCCGGCGAGCCAAGCTCGCGATCATCCCGCTCGTGCTCGCGCTGCTCGCAGCCGCAATCGTGACCCGCGGTGCGTACCGGTACGCGAAGATCCAGCATCGCGTCCCGCTCTATCTCGACACCGACGGCGAAGCGCTGCGCGACCGACTTCACGGCCGCCGGCCGTTGATCGCCGGCGAGCAATACAGCACCGACATCGTCGGCCGGTTCTTTGTCGACGACCGCGACGTGTTCGCGGTCGAGCCGACGTGGCCCGGCACACCGGGTACGTTCGTGCCGGGCTCGCCGGTCCTCGTCGTCGGTGACGGCAAGCTGAGCAGCGTGAAGGGCATCACCGGCAACTACTTGCCAACCTGGTGGCTCGGCAAGCTCGTGCTGTTCGAGGCGCTCGGAGCAGCGCCGAGCGACAACAACAGGCACCAGCACCTCACGCATGCGGCGCCTCCACCCTGAACGATTTCGGAACGTGCGCACACAGCCCCTAGTCTGGGAGCGGCAACCGGCGGCAACGCGTTTGGCGCGTCAGTTCGGCGGCATCACGAACGAGCCGGCGCTGTCCTTGGCGAGCAAGTCGACGATCTGGACCGCTTGCTGGGCAGAGCCCTTGCTCCACGTCGTCTCGACGCCGTACGCCTTCGCGAGCTCGACGTTCATACGATGGCCCTCGAGCGCCTTCGCGAGGTGCTCGCGGACGCGGTCGTGAACGTCCGCGAGGTACTTGTCGCGCGTCGCGGTGTCGATCCGCGCGGGATACGGCGCGGTCACGGTGATCCGCCACAGCTCCACGAAGATCTGAGACATCTGATAGCCCGACGCGGTCGCCCAGTATGCCTGGTGAAAGCCGAGGCTCTCCTTCCACTTGTCGTAGGCCTCGACCGCCAGCACGCGCTTGTGCTCGAGGTCCGCGATCAGCGTGTCATCGGGCAGCCGGACCGGCGCTTCGATGAACTTCTGGTGCGCGAGCTCGCCGCGATAGTAGGTCGCCATCGCGATGTAGTACGGGTCGTCGATGTGGGGCGCGCGCCGCCATTCGGCCACCGCGGCATCGAGCGCGACCTGGGCCTCGGCCCAGCGATGCGTCTGAATGAGAATGTAGCCGCGTCGCGCCAGCACCTCGATCCGGTCCTGATACGTCAGGTTGGACCGCGCGATGATCTCGGTGAGCGTCGCGAGCGCCTCCGGCCAGTCCTCGTGGTCGCTCTGGAGCGCGGAGATGTAGAGGTGGCCGTCGATCGACTCGCGGGCGTCGGGGTAGCCCTTCACCAGCTCGCGCAGCGCCGCCAGGGTGCCCGCGTAATCCCCACGGCCATCGAGGATCGCGGCGATGTTGAACAACGAGATCGGGGCGTACTTGGACTCCGGGAACTCGCTGACGATCCGGCGATACAACGCGATCGCGCGCTCGGACTCCTTGGCCTTCGCCGCGTCGTTCGCCTGCTTGAAGAGATCGGCCGTCGCGACATGCTCGACGACGACCTCGCCGCCGACACCGCGGGTCGAGGCGGTGAGCTTGATGATATCGAGGTCGACCACCCGCGGATCCTTCGCCGCGCCATCTGCCTTGCCGACCGGCGGTGTCGCCTTTGCGCGGGCGAGATCTGCCGCGGGCGCCTCGTGGGTTGGTTGGACCGGGATCGTCGGCGTTGCGGCACGTGCGCCGCATGCGGCGAGCACGATCAACAACAGAAAGCGCATACCTAGTTATGACGTATGAAGGGAGCGATCGGTGTGGGATCGTAGGCGACTGGTTTCGCTTGACTGTTTGGCTGTCACACCGCTTTGCTACAGCTGAAGTCGCATGAAGGTCGCGTTCACCTACAACCTCCGGTTGACCGATGTCCGCGAGACCGAAAAAGAAGCCGAGTACGACAGCGCCGAAACGGTCAACGCGATCGCGCAAGCGCTCGAGGCGGCCGGGCACGAGGTCGAAAAGGTAGAGGTCTCGAGTCCCGCATCCAACTTGCTCGAGCGGTTGGAGGCGATCGATCCGGACATCGTGTTCAACACCGCCGAGGGTGAGCGCGGCCGGATGCGCGAAGCGTTCTACCCGGCGCTGTTCGAAGAGCTCGGCATCCCGTTCACGGGCTCGGACGCGTACACGAACGCGATCACGCTCGACAAGTGGCTGACCAAGCTGATGCTGCAGCGCGCGGGTGTCGAGACGGCGCGCGGCGTGCTGGTCACGCTCCGTAACTACGATCAGATCACCGAGCGAGGCGCGGGCCTCGCGTTCCCGGTGATCGTCAAGCCGAACCACGAGGGCTCGAGCAAGGGCATCTACAACGGCGTGCTCGGCTCGTCGGTGATCAAGGAGCCGCGCGATCTGCCGGCCGCGCTCAAGAGCGCGCTTCGCGCGTACCCGGATGGCGTGCTGATCGAGGAGTTCATCGACGGCAGCGACGTCGCTGTCGGCTTCATCGAGGGTGTCGGCCACGACGACGGCCTGCTGACACCTGTCGAGCTCGTCTACGCCGAGGCCGAGGCACGCGAACGGTTCCACATCTACGACTACCGGCTCAAGAACGTCGAGCCCGGGAAGGTCCAGTACCGCTGTCCCGCGAACCTGCCGCGCGATGTCGCGGCGCGGTTGCGCCAGATCTGCCACGAGGTCGTCCGTACGATCGGCATGCGCGACATGGCGCGGATGGACTTCCGGATCACGCCGGAAGGCCGGATCTACCTGCTCGAGGTCAACGCCCTGCCCGCGCTCAACCAGGGCTCGTCGCTGTTCGCGGCGACCGCGCAGGTCGGCCTGACCTACCAGTCGACGATCCAGCAGATC
>JBDUAS010000437.1:0-4695 GCA_040004535.1 Deltaproteobacteria bacterium | reverse complement strand
CTCGGCAACAAGTGCGAGCAGTGCCACGTCGAGACCGGCGAGGTGAAGTTCAACCACCAGACCCAGTCGGCGTTCCACCTCGACGGCAAGCACCTCGAGGTCCGCTGCGCGGACTGCCACCCGTCGATCACGTTCAAGCCGCGGCCGACGACCTGCTACGGCTGCCACCCCGAGCCGAAGATCCACAAGAACCAGTACGGCACGCAGTGCGAGCAGTGCCACTCGACCGCGTCGTTCAGCGACATCAAGCCGCTCCACGATGTCGGCGACTTCTCGTTGAAAGGCATGCACGACAACATCGCGTGCGAGCGCTGCCACAAGGACACGCGCCCGCTCGCCGGGTCGGGCAACTTCTGCTTGAACTGCCACCGCCAGGATGACGTCCACGGCAACTCGCTATCGCCGCGGTGCGGCGAGTGCCACACGCAGTGGTCGTTCGCGCCGGCGCGGTTCGATCACACGCGCGTGGGCTGCAACCTGACCGGCCTCCACCGCACGATCGCGTGCTTCGATTGCCACAAGAACGGCAACTTCTCGGGGCTGTCGGCGACGTGCGTGAGCTGCCACACGGACGATGCGCTGCGTGCCGCAGGCACGCCGACTGGCGTGACCGGCATCGACCACAAGACCACGATCACGTGCGCGCAGTGTCACAACCCGAACACGTGGCTCAATGCACCGATGGCTGCGTCGATCCGCGAATCGGTGTGCCGGTGAAGCGCTGGATCCTGACGGTCGCGCTCGGCGCGACCGTGATAGCGAGCCCTGCCTGGGCGAAGAAAGGCGGCTCGGCGAAGGCCGACAAGGACGACGACGACTCGGACGGCGACACGGATACGAAGAAGAAACCCGACTCGAAGAAGGATGCGAAGAAGGCGGACGCGAAGGCGAAGAAGGCCGACGCGGCCAAGAAGAAGTCGGGCGACGACGACGACGACGACGATGCCGACGACAAGACCAAGCCCGAGCCCAAGAAGGGCGACGCCAAGGCGGACGCGGCGAAGAAGTCGGGCGACGACGATGACGACTCGGGTGACGACGACGACGATTCGGCGGGCGGGTTCAAAGGCAGCACGAAGAACGTCACGAAGGACACCGGCGAGACGCCGATGGTCAAGCAGGACCTCAACGGTCACGACATGGGCGCGCGCAAGCGCACGACGGCGTTCGAGAAGGACCGCTTCTTCGTCGACAAGTCGGACACCGCGAAGACCGAGAAGGGCACGCTGGTTCAGGGCAGCCTGACCTCGAGCTCGTTCATCTTTCACGAATCGGGCGGCGCGCTCAGCGCGAACCCGCTGGCGGGCAATCAGTCCTCGACCGATAGCCGCTTGTTCACCGACCTGCGCCTGCAGACCGACTTCCGCCACATCAGCGGCGGGCGGTGGGATGCGCGGATCGACGGTCGGATCCGCTTCGTCAACTCGGGTGGGACCGTCGACGAGACGGTGGCGACGATGACGACGATGACCACTGCGCCGACCACGAACCTCCAGTCGGGCCTGCTCGGCGGTAACGAATACGATCTGCGCGAGCTCTGGCTGATTCGAAACGGCGAACGCACCGACGTCACGATCGGCCGCCAGTATGTCCTCGACCTCGCCGCGGTGAAGATCGACGGTCTGCGCGTCGACTACGCGAGCTCGCCACAGCTCACGTACCTCGGCTTCGCGGGCCTGTATCCGTTCCGAGGCTCGCGCTCGGTCACGACCGACTACATCGATCTCAAGAACCCGACTGATGGCACACCGGCCGGCAAATTTATCGGCACCGGTGGCTTCGGCGCCGCGTACCGGACGTCGACCGCGTATGGTGCATTCGGTGGCGTCACGCAGGTGCCACTGCAGGCGGAACAGCCACGCGTTTTCGGAACCGCGAACGGCTACTGGCGCGTCAATCCGAAGCTCGACATCTACCACTATGCGCTGATCGATCTCGTGTCGTCGTACGGCGCGCAGCTCACGAACCTCACCGGTGGCGTCAACTACAAGCCGACCCAGCGCCTTCGTATGACCGCGAGCTACAATCGGGTCGATACCGAGACGCTGAACATCCAGGCGGGCGCCTACCTCGATACCCCGACGACGAACCCGACGGTCCAGAACGAGACGTTCGTCGCACGGTTGGCGACGAACGAAGCGCGTGGCAGCATCTCGGGCGGGTTCGGTAATCTCGAGCGCGTCGAAGTCACGGTCGCCGCTGCCTATCGCTCGCGTCCAGAATTCACGCTGACGCCCGTCGTCGCTGGTGGCGGCATGGCGCCACCGCCCGTTACGCTGGCTGCAGCGCGCGGCTACGAGATCTACGGCTCGGTGATCGATCGCCACTCGTTCGGCGATAGCCGGGTCGGAATCGATGCCATCGAGACCTTCTCCTACGGCAACATCGCCTACCAGCGCGACACGGTGTTCGCGATCCGCGGGTTCGTGTCGCGCGAGCTGGCGAGCGGCAAGGGAGAGTGGGAAGCCGAGGCCACCTATTCGACGACGAAGGATACGAATAACGGCGGCACCGTCTGCAACTCGGCGGATCTGAATACCTGCTATGGCGCGACCAATGGCAGCGTGCTCTCGCTCGGTGGCGCGCTGTACTACCGGATCAACCGCGATTGGTTCACGATCGCGCAGGCGTACGTGTCGCAGACCTCACTGACCCAAGCCGGAATGGCGGCCGACTCGGCGATCCTCGGCCTCTCCGGCTACTTCCGCATCGCGTATCGGTTCTAATCGCCGACATCATGTCGGCCGGCACCGTCTCGCGCGACAAGCGCGGTCACGTCTACGTCATGGGCCTCGACCGCGTCGCGAAGCGCAACGCGTTCGATCTCCCGCTGTGGAACGACCTCTGCCTCGCATACGGCGAGCTCGAACGCGACCCCGAGCTACGCGCCGGCGTGCTGTTCGCGCACGGGGATCACTTCACCGGCGGGCTCGATCTACCGCAATGGGGCGGCGTGTTCGGCTCCGGCGCTTGGCAGTTCCCGGAGGGCGGTATCGATCCGCTCGGCCTGTCATCGCGCGTGACCAAGCCGATCATCCTCGCGGTCCAGGGCACGTGCTTCACGATCGGCATCGAGCTCCTGCTCGCGACCGACGTCCGCGTCGCTGCCGCGAACACCCGGTTCGGTCAGATCGAGGTCAAGCGTGGGATCTATCCGGTCGGCGGCGCGACGATCCGGATGCCGCGCGAGGTCGGCTGGGCGAACGCGATGCGCTGGCTACTCACCGGCGACGACTTCGACGCCGCCGAGGCGCTTCGCATCGGGCTCGTCCAGGAAGTCGTGCCTGTCGGCGAACAGCTCGCTCGCGCGACCGCGCTCGCAGAAGTCATCGCGGCGCAGGCTCCGCTCGGTGTCTACGCGACGCTCGCGTCGTCGCGGATGGCACTCCCAGGGGACGAGCGCACGGCGACGGCGCGCCTCATGCCGGACTTGGTCCCGATCATGAAATCGGATGATGTGCAGGAGGGCCTCCAGGCGTTCGTGCAACGCCGGCCCGGCGCGTTCAAGGGTCGATGACCGGCACGCCGTGTTACGGTGCCGCATGCTCCGGCTGCCTTCGTTGATCGCAGTGACGCTCGTCGCGTGCGGAAACCAGGAAGCGCGACCGACGCGTTGCGTGTACCAGAACGTGGAGTACTCGATCGGCGCGACCCGGTGTGCACCGGGCCGGATGACGCCGCCGGGCTACCAGGTCTACGAATGCAACGACACCGGTCAAGGAGCGCGCGAGACCGGCGTCGATTGCGGGACCTACGGCTGTCCCGCGTGCACCCACTGATCGCGCACGAAACGAATCAACCCCGACGGTTCAGGTCGGGGTGATCGGTCGTCTCGTAACCGGCCGCGGGCCGGGCGACGCACCTAATCGGAGGAGTCGTCCGTCGGCACGACCGAGACCTCGCTCGGCGGGGTCGGGCTCTCCACGTAACGCACTGCTTCATCCCACGCGATTTCAGGACCCTTGGTCGTGGTCGTGGGGCCATCCGCTTTCGCCGCCCGTCGCTCCCGCTTCTGGCGAGCCTTGTCCTTCAGGTCCGTCTCGCGCTGACGCTTCATAAAGGAACTTCGTTGACTACTCATAGGGGGGGCTCCGTTAGCTGTGAACCGGCAGTCTAGCAAGTCAGGGGGATCGGAGCACGTTCCTAGAACTTGATCGTGCGATATCCGAACAGCCGGACACGCTTGGCGTAGAGGTCAAGCACAAACAGCCCGACCACCCCCAGTAGTACCCAAGGCCACAGATCTTGCGTGTACGGAACCTGTTCGTGCTCGGGATCCCACAGTTGGGCAGGGGATGCATTGTCATGGCCGCCCGACACTTGCGCCGCGTGCTTCATCGGCTCGAGGTTCGGGGTCGTTCTCAGATACTCGAGCGGGTAGGACAACGCGACCGAGCCCAGCGACTCGGCAACGGTCTTACCGTCACGCTTGTGGACCGCCTTGAGTAGGTAGGACCCGTACTTCTGGATCTTGAAGTCGGCCGTGTAGCGGCCCGCCGCGGTCTGCGCCATCGGCACGGTTTCGGTGACCTTGTTGTTCGCCGGATCGATGACCTCGAGCGAGGTCTCGAGCTCGTTGACGAACTTGTCGCCCGAGTCGATCGCGTCGACCGTGACCTGCGCGCGGCCGTCCGCGACCTTCGCGGTCAGCTCGTAGCTGTCGTAGACCTTGCGCCGCATCGAGCTGCGCACGAC
>JBDUAS010000162.1:0-15959 GCA_040004535.1 Deltaproteobacteria bacterium | reverse complement strand
CCGCAAGCGATGAGCGGGACGCAGACAAGAGAAGCGATAGAGAACTGCTTGCGCATGGATAACCTCGGGCTGTAGTCCGACCGACCATAAATGAAGCTCGGTCGAGATGGAATGGTCAAATGCTGACCAAATGTGCTTCGTGAACGCCGCACCAGAGACACTTCCGTGACGGACTTCGCGTTCGCTACGTGTCTGCCCGGCATGGAGCCCGCGATCAAACGCGAGGTCGCACGCGATCGCGCGGGGTTACGCTTTGCGTATTCGCGGCCGGGGCTCCTCACGTTCCGCGCTGACGGTGCGATCACCGCCGACGATGTATCTCCGACGGGGTTCGCGTGGGTGTGGGGTCGGTCACTCGGCGCTGCGCGCGAGCCTGGTGACGCTGCGCACCAACTGAAGCTCGTGGGCGCGCAGCGCGTCCACGTGTTCGCGCGAGACCGAGAAATCCCGACGGAGCTCGCGCCGTGGCGCGCCGCGATCGATCTTCCCGACGGTGATTCGCGTGATGGTGAGCTCGTCGCCGACGTGATCGTCGCGCCGGACGAGCCAGCGTGGCTCGGCCTTCATCGCGCCGACGCGTATCACTTGCCGTATCCCGGCGGTGCGATCCCGGTCGCAGTTCCCGACGACTCTCCATCGCGCGCTTTCGCGAAGATCGAAGAAGCGATCGCTTGGCGCCAACTTCCCATCGAAGCGGGCCAGACCGCGCTCGAGATCGGTTGCGCTCCGGGCGGCGCGCTCTACGCGCTCGCGCGCCGCGGTCTGCAAGTTTACGGCGTCGACACGGCTGACGTCGCACCGCAGGTGCTCGCGCTACCGAACGTCCACCACCTTCGAACGAAGGTCGGCGCGCTGCGCTGGGAAGACTTGCCTGCGACGATCGATTGGCTGCTGCTCGACGTCAACCTCGCGCCGCAAGTCGCCCTGCACGAGGTCGCGCGCCTGATGCCTCGCTTGAAGAAACAGCTGCGCGGCGCGGTGCTGACGTTGAAGCTCAACGACTGGAAGTTCGTCGACGAGCTCCCGAAGCTGCGCGACCGCGTACTCGCGATGGGCTTTCGCGACGTCCAGATGCGACACTTGCCGTCGAACCGGCGCGAGATCTGCGTCGTCGCATCTGCTGAAACACGCCGAGAATTGTAGGAATCGTCAGGATCCTGACGGTGCCTGCTAAAACGGTTTCGGGCCATGTCGATGTCGAGCACGCTCTATTCGCGCTGAAACCACGATGGGCTCAGCTCGTGGTCGCGAACGGCGGGCGCCTCGCGAAGAAACGGCACGCTTTATTTGCGGTGTTGACCGACGACGAGGTCGTGCAGCTCGAAGCGGCGGTGCGAGCTCACCTGAAGCCGGAAAACACGACCGCGACCCGCTGAGCTACGACGGCTGGATCGCCGACCGGCAGCAGTCGCGATAGCGCTTGCCGCTCATGCACGGACACTTGACGTGACCGGGCGGCGGCGTCATCCCGGGTGCCGGCTGCCATCCGGCCGCCGTCGCGGTCGCCGGCGGAACATCCGCGATCGCGCGGATCTCGTCGAGGCGGATCGCGTGACTGACGGCATCCTGGTCCTCGCCGAACACGAGCAGCGCGGTGCCGCGCGGCGCGACCCGGTGCACCGCGATCGTGCACGTGCGGGTGCCGAGATCGAGCACGACGGTCGAGTGCGTGCGTGCCGCGGCTTCGAGCCGCGCGAGCGCGTGGTCGGTGTGCCAGTCGAGGTCGCCGCGGCGGTCGGGGTCCGCGTGGCGGGGCGGGGTACAGCCGAACGCGTTCTCGAGATCGAGGAGGACATCGGGAGCCAGTCCGGCGAGCACCGGCCGCGGCAGCATGACGGTCAACCGCCGCGCGAGCTCCGCGCGGCCGCGTGCGGCGAGCAGAAACTGGCGATCCACCGTGGATAGCTGCTCGAGCACCGCGACGAGTCCGTCGAAGCCGTCGATCGGCAGCATCTCCGCGTGCTGGGCCTCCCAGCGCTCGACGCGCTGGACGAGGTTCTCCGTCACGTTGACCGATCGCTTGGCGGCAGGGGCTCGCCGCTCGGACCCGCGATCGCTCCTCCCTCCGAGCGGCTCGCGCACGACATGCTTGACGAGGCTGCGCTCGTGCGGGTCACCGCGGTGATATGCGGCGACCCGGGCACGCAGCACCGTCGCCTGCGCGGGCACGGGGAGGGCGCGCGTGATCGGCGCGACTGGGGGTGGCGCGGGGACGGGCTCGGGCGTCCGCTCGAGGATGCCGAGCTTGCGGAGCGCGGAGCTCACCGCGCGGGTCGTGACATCCTCGGGAATCACGATCACGCCGGGCGCGACGGCCCGCGCGCGAGGCAGCGCCGCGAGGACGCGCGCCTGCTCTTGCGGCGCCACCACCACGACCGTGCCGCGATCGATCGTCGCGGTGGTCGTGCTCCCCGCCCAGTCGCGGATCGCGGCACCGACATTCTGGGGCAGAGGGGTTCGCGTCGCCGCGGCGAGCGCTCCGAGGATCTGATCGGCGGTTGCACCGCGCCCGATCGCGCGGCTCACCGAGCTCTTCGTGATCCGCGCGACGATCGCGCGATCGATGCGTGTGACCTCGCAGGCCGCGAGGATGTCCACGAGATCGCGCGGATGGGATTCGGGCGGCACGAACACCTCGAAGCTCGGCGTCACGCTCGCGGCGGGATGCCCGGTCGGCTCGACGGCGATCAGGGAGGCGCGCGCCCCGACGGTGCCGGCCGTGAAGCCGGGCAGCAGCCCGAGCAGGTCTACCCGGACCGTGGGCGAGCCGCGGTACATGCTGGCTTCGGAGTAGGCTTCGATCGCGTCGACCGCGACCGGCGCACCGTCACGCATCCACGCCGCGAGCGACTCCAGCCCGGGTAGATGCGGATAGCGACCCACCGCGGCGGCGTGTAGATGGTCGAGCGCCGGCGACAGCTCGTCGTCATCACCGGTGGAAACGAGGCCGAGCTCGAGCCCCGCGTAGATCAGGTGCTCGAGCGCATCGGCGTCGTGGCCGAGCTGCTTCGCGAGCTTCTTGATCCCGGTGCGGTTCAGCGCACCCGCGGTGGTCAGGCGCACGCTCGTGGTCGCGAGCGCCATCGCCGCCGCGATCAGCGAGCGGCCACTGTCGCCGCGCGGATCGGCGACGAACGCCTCGCGCGCGAGCGGCACGAGCTCGAGACCGGCGACGCGCGCCGCCAGCCGGTCAGCACCGGACGTGACCAGCGCGAGGCATTCGCCACGCGGTGATTGCAATGGCGCGACCAGCAACAGCTGGAGCAGCTCGAAGACACCCGCGTCGAGCTCGTGGGCCTCGAGGCCAAACGCGCCGGTATGTGCTTCGAGCTCGGGATGGTGGAGCATGCCGCCGTGGCTCGCGAGCGCAGCCGCGACGCACAACGCCGGCACGGGCAGCGCGGCGAGCGTGCGATCGAGCCACGCGTCATCGGCGTGATGGGCAGCAAATCGATCGCGCTGGGTATGCGCCTCGGCGGTCGAGCAATGCAGCAGCTTCGCCACCAGCTCGAGGTTGAGACTCTCGAGCGGCCACGTGGTCGGCAACGCGGATCTAGTTGAGAAGGGCATCGGGATCTCCGAGGTCACCAGACTCTGCGGCCGGCGGAACGACGATCGCAGCCTCGAGCGGCGGTGCGAGCGCCGTCATGTCTTCGATGAAGAACCGATACCCCTGCTCGGTCAGGAACAGCTGGCGATGCAGCGCAAAATCCTCTTCCCGGGTGTGGCGGCTGACGATCGTGTAGAAGCTCGCGCCGCCCGGCTTGGGCCGCAAGATCCGGCCGAGTCGCTGCGCTTCCTCTTGGCGCGAGCCCATCGTGCCGGACAGCTGGATCAGGACCGAGGCCTCGGGCAGATCGATCGCGAAGTTGCCGACGCGCGACAGCAGGAGCGTCCGGATCGCGCCGGACCGGAACTCGGCGAAGATCTTCTCGCGTTCGCGATGCGGCGTGTCACCGCACACGAGCGGCGCGCCGAGCTCGCGCGCGGCGGCGCGAAGCGGCTCGAGGTACGTGCCCATCACGAGGATGCGCTCGCCCTGGTGACGTGTGACGAGCGCGCGCATGGCCTCGAGCTTCGTCGGATTCGCAGCCGCGATCGCAGGTTGTTCGCGCGGTGCGGCGAGCGCGTAGGCCGAGGACCGAGCCGCGGACATCGCCACTCGGACCTCGAAGCATGTCGCCTGGGCGATGTGACCGGACTGCTCCAGGACGCGCCAGCCGATCTCGAAGCGCTTCGGACCGATCAGCGCGAACACGTCGGTCTCGCGGCCATCCTCGCGCACCAGCGTGGCGGTCAGACCGAGGCGGCGGCGCGCCTGGAGCTGCGCGGTGAGCTGGAAGACCGGCGCCGGCACCAGGTGGACCTCGTCGTAGATGACCAGGCCCCAAGGCTCCGCCGCGAGCCGGTCGAAGTGCGGGAAGCCGGTCGGCCCGCTACCGCCGCGCTTGCTGGTCATCGAGTACGTCGTGATCGTGACCGGAGCGATCGCCGGCGTGCGCGCGCCCTCGTAGATCGCGACCTCGCGCTCGTCGAGGCTGCTTTTGGCGCACAGCTCGCGCTTCCACTGCGCCGCGGCTTCGCGGTTCGACGCCAGAATCAGCGTGCGCGTCGCCAGTCGCTCCATCGCGAGCAGGCCGATCACGGTCTTGCCGGCTCCGCACGGCAACACGATCACCCCGTGGCCCGAGCGTGCGAACGCGGCTGCGGCCTCGGTCTGATAGGCGTACGGCGTGAACCGATCGAGGCGTGCAGTGATCGCGAGCGGCGCGCCATCGACCAGACCGGCGCGATCGTCGACGGGATAACCGTACCCGAGCAGCGCGCGCTTGACCGGCCCCCGGTCGAGCACCCGGACATCGAACCCATCGCCTCGACGCTGCAAGCGCGACGCGAGCTTGGGGTCGCGTTCGAGCCGCTGGATCAGCGCGGGCTCGCCGACCTCGAGCCGCAGCGCGTCTCCGTCACCATCGACGATCCGGCACACTCCGTACCTCGCAAAGGCCTCGCGAATCTCGTGAACGACGTTGCTCGGAATCTCGAACCGGCTCACCGCGCCTAGCCCGTCGAGCACCTCGGTGACATCGACGCCGAGTGCCGCCGCGTTCCACAGCGCGAGCGAGCTCAGCCGGTACGTGTGGACGTGCTCCGGCGAGCGCTCGAGCTCGGCGAACCGCGCCAGCACGTCACGCCCGCGCTCGTACTCGGGGTGCTCCACTTCGAGGAGTACCGTCCGATCACTCTGAACGATCGCGGGCCGCAACATCACCGGTGCATAACACGCCGGTCTGTCGTTGCCGCCTAAAAACTCAGCGCCCGTAGCTGAGCAGCGCGCTCGCGCGATGCGGCCGGCGATCGCGCTCCATGAACGCGCGCTCGAATTCTTCGACGGTGAACCGCAAGCCGAGCGGCGGCGGCGGATCGATCTGGATGTACGCGTTGTCGCGGATCCGCAGCGCACGGATCCGCGCGAGCACGGCATCGATCGATGCGGTGCCGGCGCTGCGTTCGAGTACGTCGAGCGCGGCGTCGAGCGCGCGTGGCGCGACCGGAATCCCGTTTTCGTCGTCGGTCCGGAACTCGCATGCGGCGAGCGCGGCGCGCGCGATGCTCCACGACGGGCTCGTGATCGCCGACGTCAGCTGCTCGTGGTTGCCGGCCTCGAGATCGATGAATGCCTGGCGCTCCATCGAGACCTCGCCACTCTGCCGGATCGGCGGTGCGCTCTGCGCGACGATGCAATCCATCGTCTCCTGGATCTCCCGCGCGAGCTCGCCGGTCGCACCGAGTCGGCTCGCTTCTTTCGCGTACGGATGCGCGTCGACATGGCGGCCCTGACCCGCGAGCGCGCGCGCCATCGCGTGCAACCCGACCGGGCGAATCTCTTTCGTCGGGCCGCGCAGCGTGATCAGCTGCTGCGCGATCTTCTCGCACTCGACGAAGTCGCCGAGCCGGTAGAGGCCGGTCGCGAGCGTCATCATCAGCTCGGGCCCGCCGGCGCCGAGCTGCAACGCGCGCTTCGCGGCCTCGACCGCGACCGCATCGTTGTCCGCGAGGCCAGCCGTGATCGACAGCATCGCGAAGTCGTCGGGGTTCCGCGAGCGGCGCACGGAGTAGCGCAGGATCGGCACCGCCTCGGCGTAGCGCTTCGCTGCGATCAGCAGCTTGCCGACGGCGCGCGGCGCATCGTTGCGATCGTGTGCGGAGAGCACGCGGATCGCCTCGAGCTCCTTGCCGGCGCGCACGAGCACCGCCGCGAGGGTCTGCGCGCGATTGACGTTGCCGGGCTCGGTCGCGACCGCCCAGCGGAGATGTTGAACCGCTTCGTCGAGCTTTTCGTCCTGCGCCGCCGTCTGGCCGGCGTCGTACGCGCGATCGCCATCGATCGGCGTCGCGATCCCCGCCGAGCGCCATGCGGCGGTGAGCTCGGTGATCGCCTGCGGCCGTTCCTTCGCGGTCGCCGCGGTCATCCCGCGGCACGCGGCCGCGAAGCCTTCCTTCGGCTTGCCGGTCGCCATGAGGCCCTGCGCGACGGTCAACCACGGCCCGGCGACCCCCGACGGATTCGACAGCGCCGCGATCCAGTGAACGTCGAGGTTCGCCTGGGCCGGCGCGGTGCGTGCCGCCGCGACCGACCACGCGTGCGCGACGCCACCGGCTTCGACCCCACGCGCGCAGCGCTCGAACAACCGCGCGGCCGGCTCGTACTGCGAGAGATCGACGGCGAGGTCGTGCGCCATCCGCACCTCCCAGCCGATCCGCTCGTCGCCGCGCAACAGGCGCGACACGACGGGCAGGCCCGAGATGAAGTTGTCGAGATACGCGCCGTGCTCGGCTTCGAGATCGAGCGCGCGCTCGATCCGGAGCAGCCAGAGGTCGAGCAGCCACTCGGGCGCCTGGCCGAGGCGCTCGACGAGCGCGAGCAACGCGCGGATCGCCGGCGGCTCGATCTGATAACGCGAGCGCCGCACGAGGTGCAGCGCCTCGGTCGCGATGTGGCGATATGCGCCCGCCACCGGCGACGGTGCGACCGACGCCTCGGCGATGTACTGGACGAGCGCGACGCCGAGCGCGAGCACGGCACCGGCGGCGTGCGCGTCGCGATCCTTCGCGGGCGGTACGAGCGCGGTCCACCACTCGGCGGCGAGCAGGTCGGCTGATTCGAGCGAATCGTCGTCGGGGCGCGCGAGCCGCTGCAGGATCTGTGCGGCGGTCGCCTGCGCGGCGGGCAACGCGCCGATCAAGTCGCTGACCCAGTGCGGATCGAGCGTGATCGGCTTCATGTCGCCGAGCGCGCGCTGGACGACCGTCGAGCTCATGCCGGGAACGAAGTCTGCGAGGTCGCGCGCCGCGAGCTGCGCGAGCTTCTTCGCGCCGCTCTGGAGCCGACGCTCGATCACCGGCATCCACTCTTCGGCGGGCCGGATCGCGGCGAGCCGGAACAACCGGTTGATCTCGGCCTCGTGCCTGCTCTGGCCGCGCCGCAGCTGCACGATCTGGATGTGATCGATCGCGTCGTCGAGCTTGCCGATCAAGATCGACGTGCGCGCGGCCGCGAGCCGCGCCTTGCCATCGCCGAGCGCGCCGATTCCGTCGATCCCCGCGCAGTGGTGGACCGCGATCTCCGCTTGATCCTCGCGGCCGATCGCGATCAACGAGTCGATCATGATCATCGCGTCTTCGTCGTCGGTGATCCGGCCGCGTGCGAGCCCCGTGATCGCGCGGCCCGGGTCGCCGCGGTGGTAGCCCTCCCACGCGTACGAGCGCGCGAGCAGGCCGGCATCGGACTTCCAGTGCGAGATGCGCTTGACCGCCCACGCGAACGCTTCGCGCTTCGTCGGATCGTTCGGTACGCGCGCGATCGCTTCGTCGGCGAGCTCGATCGCTTCGGCGAGCCGGCCGATATCGAGATGGACGAACGCGATCAGTAACGCTGCGTGATACGGCGCCGGCCAATCATTCGGTGGCAGCTTGCCGGCCGTGGCGCGATCGAGGATCTCGCGGCAGCGATACTGTGCCTCGGCAAACGCCTGGCCCGGTCGGCCGACCTGGCGCAACCGGCGCACGCAATCGAGGTGCGCCGCGCCGAAATCCGGACCCGCGACGGTCGAGCGATCCGCCCAGCGATAGCTCTCTTCGCGGCGACCGACCTCGGCGAGCTGTAGCGAGTAGTTGTGGCACGCGTAGGGATTCGCCGGCATCAGGCTCGCCGCGATGCCCTGGTGGCGTACGCCCATGTTCTCGAGCGGGCGATCGGCGACGAACGGCTCGCCCCAGATCGACAGGTGCGGCTTGCCGTACATCGGCGCTTCGGAGACGAGCGGGAGAATCTCCCGCCGATCGACCATGCCGAGCACGAGGTTCGAGACGTAGACGTTGCGGCGCGCGACGGGGTGACTGGGATCGACCTCGAGGATCTTCGGATCGATCGTGCGCGCCGCATTGCCCGTGATCTCGGCGAGCACGCGCAGGTACGGCACCGCGAGCCGCGGCAAGGGCGTGAACAGCGCTGCGGGCAATTGCGCGTAGTCGTTGCGCAGCGACAGCATCGTGTTCGCCTTCTTCAAGCGATCGGCGGCGGCGCGTAGATCCTCGAGCGTGAAGTCGGCCAGCGACGCGACCATCGGCAGCCGCCGTGCCTTCAACCACTGGAGGAGGCACTGCGAGAGCTGCTGGGACAGCGGCAGATCCGGGCTCGACGTCCACTCGTCGGTGATGCCATTCGGCAGCCGCGAGTGGAGCAGCGTCGCCTGCGCGCGCGCGCGATCGACCGAGATCTCGAACCACATCACCTCGTGGCGGCGCGAGATCCGGAACAGCCAGTCGATGCTGTCCTCGATCTGGGGATGGTTCGCATCGAGCAGGCGGCCATCGGCATCCGCGAGGCGTTCGTCGTCATCGCCGAGCGTGACGATCGGATGGCGCAGGAAGTGATCGAAGATCGTGAGCGAGATCAGGCGCGATAGAAATTGCGTCGTGCCCGCTTGCTCGTATGGCACCACGAGCGTGCTCGCGAGGAACGTCGCGCGATGCGGGTAGGGCAGCGGCATTCGCCGGGAGCGAGAATACCTCGCGCCCCTCCCGTAAACGCCGTTCCCGAGGGTTTTCTCGGGTCGGCTACGGCGAGATGCCGAGGTTCTTAGCGAGCCGCGCTGCGTCGGCCGTGCGGCCGCACCGGCTGAACGCCTGCCACGCCGCGAACCGGTGTGCGCGCAGCGCCGCGCCGGCGAGCGGGCCCGCGGCATCGCATGCGCCCGCGGTATCACCGGCGGCGAGTGCCGCCTGGACGACGAGCTCGCGCGCTTCCGGCACGTCGCGGTTCGCGAGATTCGCCTTCGCGAGCTCCTCGGCGCGCTTCGGATCCTTGCCGGTCGCGACGAAGAAGCGCGCCGCGTGATCGGAGAACGCCTTCGGCAACGCGGCGACGTAGCGCTCCCACTCGGTGCGCGCCGCATCGACCGAACCGAGGCCGAGCTGCGCGGCGAGATCGAGCAGTGCCGGGTTACGGTCGCCCGCGAGCGCGGCGGTGACGACCTGCTTCGCCCCGGCTGTGTCCCCCGTCAACATCATCGTCTGCGCGAGGTGTGCGTTGGCCTCGACGTAGCCGGGAATGCGCGCATGAGCCTCCTGATAGAACGCACGCGCCGACGCGTAGTCGCCCTTCTGCTCGTAGAGCCGGCCCCACTGGAAGTACAGCCACGCGAACAGGAACGGCGAGTTGTCATGGATCTGCGCCGCGGCCTTCGGGATCTGCGCGATGGCGAGGTCGAACTTACCTTCGAGCGCGAGGCTCGCGGCGTAGAGCGTCTCGTTCATCGTATTGGGGTTGGCCTTCATGTCGTCGAGCCGCGCGACCGTCGAGCGGTCGCGGTGACCGGTCGCTTCATCGAGAGCGACCGCGAGCTCGCGCCACTGGCTCGGGTCGTTCGCGAGCTTCTTGACGTGCTCGAGCGCATCGCGCGCTTTCTCGAACTCGTGAATCGCGAGCAGTGCGCGGGTCCGAGCACTCCACGCCTCCTGTTGGTCAGGTGTTCGCGTGACCCAGTCGGCCGTGAAGCGATCCGCGGCTTGATAGTCCTCGACCCGGCCGCGATAGGTCGCGCGGGTCAGGATGAAGTTGAGGTGACGCGCCGGCTGATCGGCGGTCACCGGGATATCGTGATCGAGGCGCGCGAGCGCGGCGACGCCGTCGTCGCTGATCCCGAGCTTCGGAACGAGACTCGGCACCGAAACGGAAGCGACCGCAGCCGACCCGTGGTCGTGCTTGCGATCGTCTTGGCCGCCGCGGCCACACGCAACGAGTGCGGCCGCGACGACGAGGAGCCTCATGTCAGTGAGGCGCGCCGAGGAACGGGAACGCGCTGTTCGAAACGTCGGCGTGCGCGCTGGCGCCGTCACCGAAGGCCGGCTGGAACGTCGCGTTGTTGAACCCGCCGAGGCCGACCGCGAGCGCTGCATAGCTCGTATCGATCACGTCGTTCGTCGGTGCGCGACCGCCGCAGCTCGCGTTGTTCACGCTGCTCAGCACGTTGAATTCCACCGCGAGATAGTTCTGGCCGTTGCCCAGATCGGACACGCCCTTGTTCGTATCGAGGTAGAGCTCGTCATCGGACAGAACGCCGGCGAGGCCGAAGTACGACATCGCCGTCGGCGTGCCACCACCGGTGAGCGTGCCGTTGTACTCGACCTGATTGCCGCAGCCATCGCCCGGCGTCGCGGCGGCATTGACGGTACACGTGCCGTTGACACACGTCAGACCCGTGTCGAGCGAGTCGAGGATCGCGAGGTTCTTCGCGAACTCGGGGACGTACATCGTCCAGCCGCCGGGCGATCCGTCGGCGTTATAGGCGTCCTTCGCGGTGCCCGCGGCGGCCGTCTTGTCGAAGCCGTGGTTGAGCGCGGTGTTGATCGCAGGACGGGCCATGCGATCGATCTGCGCGCCGAGGGCGGGCGCGGCGGGGAATCCGCTGCCACTGCCGCCACCGTCACTACCGCGGGTGCCACCGTCGGAAACCTTGAGGTTGTCACCACAGCTCGCAGCCGCGAGTGTCGCGAAGAGGATGATGGATAGCTTGGTCATGGTCATCCCCGCTTACTGCGCCATGTGGGTGCTGCCCCACACGCTGAGAAGGTGATCGGTGTTCTGGAGGAGTAACGTCTTGTCGATCTGAACGACGATCGCCATCACGTCGAAGTTGGCGAAGCAGTCGATCTGGTTTGCCGCGCAAGGCGGCACCGCGACGGTCGATGCGGTCGACAGCGCCGCTCGCAGCCCGGCTGCGCTCACGGGCCCCGTCGGGGGAACCAACGGACAACCCGCAGGGTTGAAGGTCAGCAATGCAGCGTTGTCCTCGACCGCCTTCTGCGCGGTCTTGAACCCGGCGAGGTTGAAGAAGAACGGATCTGAACGGCGGCCGGCGAAGACTTTCACCTTGCCGTCGGCGCTCGTCATCGCGGTGCTCGGATCGCCGCTGACGTAGTCCTTCACCGTCGTGCCTTGGGTGACCCAGCACTTGCCGGCGGTGTTGCTCGTGAAGGTGCAGATCACCTTCGACTCGGTACCGGGCGCCATGAACGCGACTGCGTTCGACGTGCCGGCGTGGCTGCTTGCATGGAACACGTACTGGACGGAAGGCCCGAACGAGGTACTGCCCATGTCTGCCGGCGACACGGTCATCGCGAGGTTCACGTTCGTGATCGTCCCGCTTCCGTTCGTCCATGCGAACACGTCAGCGATGTCGGCCATCGGGTTCGTGATCACCGACGGAGAATCGAGATGGTCGGCGGCGTGACTCGTTTGAGTCACAAACAGAATTCCAGTCGCGAGCCCAACCGTGGCTCCAAGCAAGACAAGTTTCTTCAAGGTGGTCCCCCTTTTGAGACGTGCGTCTACTATCGCTCAAAAGGTACGGTCGCGCAATTAACCGAGCGTTTTCCGTAGACTGTAGACGCTACGCACACTGATCTAGCGCACACTCGGCTGTGATATCTTCGACGATGCGTGGGATGGAACCCCTCCGTCTGTCGCGATGCCGCTCAACCTTGAAGTCTGTTTGATTTGCAGGAGACCTGTCCGTGGGAACGAAGCTCTACGTGGGCAATCTGAACTACAACACCAACGAGGCGTCCCTCAGAGAAGCCTTCGGAGCTGACGGTCGCGAAGTACAAAGCGTCTCGATCATCATGGATCGAGAGACCGGACGTTCTCGTGGCTTCGCGTTCGTCGAGATGACGACCGCCGAAGGCGCCGCACAAGCGCTGCAGGCGCTCGATGGTCACGAGCTCGACGGCCGCATGCTTCGGATCAACGAAGCGCGCGAACGCGAGGCGCGTGGTCCCGGTGGTCCTGGCGGTCCCGGCGGCGGCGCTGGCCGCTCGTTCGGTGGCCCGCGCCCCGGCGGTGGCTATGGTGGAGGAGGCGGCGGTGGCTACAGCCCCGGTGGTGGTGGCGGCGGTTATGGCGGCGGACCTCCCGGCGCCGGTGGACCTCCCGGCGGCGGGGGACCTCCCGGCGGTGGCGGCTACGCTCCGCGACCGGGTGGCTTCGGTGGCGGCGGTGGAGCACCCGGTGGTTTTCGTAGTGGTCCTCCCGGCGGTGGCGGTTTCAACCGTCCGGCTGGTGGCGGACCGCCCAGCGGCGATCGCGGTCGCGGTCGCGGTCGCAACGATCGCGACAAGGATCGCGATCGCGGTGGCGAGGCGCCGAAGAAGAAGCGTCGCAACAACGACGACGACGGCTACTAACCGCTCTCGCGCGCAGCGACGCGTGTTGATGCTAAGACCGGCGCGTGGAACCGCTGCCGGATTGGATCGCGCGTCAGCTGCCGAGTGGCGCGCGCGAGCATGACGTCGAGACTCGCGGCGAACGCGTCCATGCGATGACGTTCGGTCCCGACTCCGGCCATACGATCGTCATGCTGCACGGCAATCCCACGTGGGGATTTCTGTGGCGCAAGGTGATCGCGGCGCTGCCGGCCGGATTTCGCATCGTCGTCCCCGATCTCGTCGGGCTCGGTCGATCGTCGCGGCCGCCGGCGAGCGCGCACACGCTCGAGCATCACGCCGCGTGGATCGGTGACGCGATCGATCAGCTCGCGCCGGGTCCACTCGTGCTGGTCGCTCAGGATTGGGGCGGCGCGATCGGGATGCTCGCGATGGCGGATCGGCTGCCGAGGCTGCGCGGGATCGTGTTCGGCAACACCGCGGTGTCGCCGCCGCGCGCAGGGTTCAAGCCGACGCTGTTCCATCGGCTGGCCCGGTTGCCGGTCGCGAGCACGTTGTTGTTCGAGTGGCTCGGGTTTCCGCTCGGCGCGCTGCACCTCTCGCAAGGCGATCGCTCGAGCATCCGCGGTGAGGTCGCGCGCGCGTATCGCTGGCCGCTGCGGCGGCGTGCGGATCGCGCGGCGCCGCTCGCGCTCGCTCGCATGGTCCCGAATTCGCCGGAGCATCATCCGTCGCTCGCCGCGCTCGCGCGCACCGATCGGGTGTTCCGCGAGGTCGACGTGCCGATCGCGATCGTGTGGGGCATGAAGGATCCGGTACTCGGCCGGATCGTGAATCACATGGAGCGCCTCCGACCCGATGCGCGGGTGACCCGCACCCAGGCCGGCCACTTCTTGCAGGAAGAAGTTCCGGACGAGCTCGCCGCGGCGATCGTCGATGTGGCAGGGCGGGCGAAGTGGGCCTGAGCGCGACGACGAAGACCACGTTCACGGTCACCGCCGACGATGCCGGGATGCGCCTCGATCAGATCCTGCCGCGCCATGTCGAGGGCCTGTCGCGACGCAAGGCGCGCACGGTGATCGATCTCGGGGGCGTGTATGTCGATCGTACGCGCGTGAAGGTCGCGAGCCGCACGCTGCGCGCGGGCCAGGTCGTCGAGGTCGTGATGGGTGGCGTCCTCGAGCGCGTGAAGGAAGAGCGCGCGCTGCCCGACTTCGAGGTCGTCCACGAGGACTCCGCGATCCTCGTCGTCAACAAGCCGGCGGGCCTCGTCACCGCGCCGACGCCGGAGAGCGATCGCGGTGATCTGCTCGATCTGCTCGGCCGCCGGTTCGGCGAGGTGTTTCTCGTCCATCGCATCGACATGCCGACCAGCGGCCTGTTGGTGTTCGCGCGCACGCGCGATGCGAACAAGCGGCTCGGCAATGCGTTCAAGGACCACGACGTCGAGCGCGAATATCGCGCGGTCGTGATCGGCGAGCTCACCGCGCAGACGATCGATCGACCGATCGATGGGCGCCGTGCGGTCACCCATGTCGCGCCGCTCGAAGCGCTCGCCGGTGCGACGCTGATCTCCGCGCGGCTCGAGACCGGGCGCACCCACCAGATCCGGATCCACCTCGCGGGGCTCGGCCATCCGGTCGCGGGCGATCGCAGCCACGGCGGCGAGACCAGCCGGACGTTCTTGCCGCGCGCGCCGCGGCTCGTGTTGCACGCGGCGGTGCTGGGGTTCGCGCATCCCTCGACCGGCGAGCCCGTGCGCTGGGAGCGGCCGGTGCCCGACGAGCTCGCGCACTGGATCGACCGGCTGCGGAAGGTGACGCCGTGATCCAGCACTTCTTGTTCATCAAGCTCGAGGAACCGCACGGCGAAGGTCGCGAGGACCTCGCGAAGCGGCTGCGCGCCCAGTTCGCCGAAGCCGGCGTCGGCGCGCGGGTCGGCTTGCCCGCAGATCACGCGGCCGCGAAGTGGGACCTGTCGATCGTGATCGACGCGGCTTCGGTCGAGGCATGGCACGCGCAGGCGAGCGCCCCGGACGTCGCCGCGATCTTCGACGATCTCGCGGCCCGCGCGCACGTCACGAAGCGATGGAGCTTCGACGTCGGCGCGGATGCCGAAGATGATCTCGAGTGATCACAGGTGATCACAGGTGATCGAGCAAGTAATCCGGCGTGACCTTCGCGGTCGCGCGCGCGTGATCCCAGCTCGACACGCCGGCCAGTAGCGCGCACGCACAACCGGCGGCGCGTGCGCCGGCGATGTCGGTCTCGAGCTGATCGCCGATCATCACGAGCTCGTCCGGTGCGAGGCCGAGCTGGCGGGCGGCGGCGACGAACAGGTGCGGCTCGGGCTTGCCGAGATGGACGAAGCGCAATGCGTGGCCGGGAAAGCGCCGTGCGAGCGCGGCTTCCAGGAGGAGTGCGATCGCGCCGGCGGTGAAGCCGAGCTCGCCGCCGCCCTTGGGATAGACGAGATCGGGGTTCGGCAGGATCAGCGCAGGCGGAAAGCCGGCCTCGACCGCGCGCACGATCGACGACAGCGCGAGCTCGAGGCCCTTCAGGAAGTCGAAGCCATCGTCGTCGCACACCGCGACGGCTTCGATCAGCTCGTTCGTGAAGCAGGCGCTGTCGCGCGAGAACGAGACCGGATTGCCGCCGCCTTCGCGCACGAAGTCGATCGAATCCGCGGTGCCGAGCACGAGCGTGCGCGCGGCGGCGAGACGGTTCTCGCGAAAATAAGCGGGGAGCAACGAGCCCGACGTGACGAACCGCTCCGGTGCGACGGTGATCGCGTGACGCGCAAACCGCGCCGCGTAGGTCGCCTGCGAGCGCGACGCATCGTTCGTGACGATCCGGTAGGGCATGCCGCGGCGCTCGAGCTCGGCGAGCAACGTGGCGGCGCCGGGGAGCGGGCCGCGGGCATCGAACAGCACGCCGTAGACATCGAGGAGGACGCCGCGGTGATGATCCAAAAGCTCGGAGATCTCGATCGTTCGCGGCTCGGGCACGGATGGAACATAGCGCGTCAGGGCCGGGTGCTATACGAGGAGGATGAGGGCTTACCTCGACCTCTTGCGGCACGTGCTGGACACCGGCGAGGTGCGGACCGATCGCACGGGCACCGGCACGATCTCGGTGTTCGGCACGCAGACCCGGTACGACCTGCGCGAGGGCTTCCCGCTCGTCACGACGAAGAAGACGTTGTTTCCGGCGGTCGTGCGCGAGCTGCTGTGGTTC
>JBDUAS010000436.1:0-4709 GCA_040004535.1 Deltaproteobacteria bacterium | reverse complement strand
TCCCACATCTCCGTGAAGAACAGCGTCGACAGGCCTCGCGGGTGCCCGAAGAACGCGCGGTCAGGGTCTTTCGACATCGGCCGCGGACACTAGTACGAAGTCGGGGCGAATAGGTGTGACGAACGCAGCCCTGGCGGGTCTCGTGCGCTATTCGCGCAACGCGGTGCGACGGGGGTTTGTCGCACCGGCCGTCGCAGCGAGATGGCGTTTTGCGTACGTTGTCAGCGACGGCACGTGTTGCATTTCGAGGGAGTTTGGCAATTATCCCCTCATGCCGAAGATCCGGGTGCTGGCGCTTGTCGTCGTCGCTGGCCTGCTGTTGCAACTGTCCTGTAGCTCCGATACGCCGAGGTTCGCGTTCAACAGTGCCGAACGCCGCGGTGTGATCAACGCGAACGGCCTGCGGTTCGTGATCATGCCCGATCCGACGACCCAGCTCGTCGAGGTCGACGTCCACTACGAGGTCGGCTCGCGTGAAGACCCGGTCGGCAAGGCGGGCCTCGCCCACCTCGTCGAGCACTTGATGTTCCAGACCCGGCCCGACGGTCCCGATACGCAGCCGATCTTCCAGACGCTGCTCGACATGTCGACGTTCATGAACGCGTTCACGAACTGGGACAGCACCCACTACTGGACGACGGTCCACGCCGAGAACCTCGACGCGATGCTGAAGATCGAGGCGATGCGGATGTACTACGCCGCCGATCTCCCCGGCACCAAGGACCTGCCGGCGTTTGGTTGCTCGACGCTCAAGGAGTACGAGTTCGAGCGCGAGCGCGATGTCGTGCGCAACGAGATCCGCGCCGGTTCGTCGGCGGAGAACTACGTGCTCCAGCTGATCGAAGCGCAGCTCTATCCCGAGGGTCACGCGTACCAGCGCGAGATCGGTGGCGATGATCGCCAGATCGCGAGCGCGCAGCTCAAGGACGCCTGCGCATTCATGAAGAACTACTACGCGCCCGAGCGCGCGACCGTGTTGATCGCCGGCAACGTCGACATCGACGACGCAGCGAAGCTGATCGAGAAGTGGTTCAAGCCCATCCCGAAGCGGACCGCCGCGCCGCGCACCGAGGTCAAGCCGTTCACGGTGCCGCACGATCGCAAGATCATCGAGGCCGATGTCGAGCGTCCGAGCGTGTGGATCGGCTGGGCGCTGCCGCCGTCGAACACGCCCGAGGGCGAAGCGGCGCAGTTCGGCATCAACCAGGCGTTCAGCCGGATCAACGAGAAGGGCGACGAGTACGGCTTCGCGTACAACGTCTCGGGCGGGCCATTCGGCGGCGAGCTCGCTCCGGTGTTCGTGATCCAGATCGAGCTCAAGAGCCTCGACCGGCTCGACGAGGCGCTCGGGTTCGCCCAGAACGCCGCGAAAGAGGCGTACCGCGGCTTCGATCAGATCTCGTACAGCGACCTGGAGGAGGTCAAGAACCGCCGGAAGGCACAGCTGATCCAGCAGCTCGAGGCGCTACCGAGCCGCACGCTCACCGTCGGCATGATGGTCCAGTTCGCGAAGGAGTTCGACTTTAACTCGAGCGACCTCTACATCCATCACGCGCTCGACAAGATCGATCACTTCGACGGCGACATGGTCGCGCGCGTCGTCAAGAACGCGCTCGATTGGAACAAGGCCGGCATCGTGATCGTCAAGCCGAACGCCAAGGGCGTGAAGGGCGACACCCGCTCGACCGTCAAGTTCGCGGTCAGCACCGACTCCGGCGTCCAGCAGGCCGCGATGGATCCGGCCGTCGCCGCGAAGGAAGCGCGCAAGCCGTTCAAGGTCCAGGCCGAGCTCAAGGGCCTCGCCAGCGCGCAGCACTTCAAGATGGATAACGGCATGGAGGTCGTGATGCTGCCGATCAAGACCATGCCGGTCGCCCACGTCCAGCTCCGGTTTCGCAACGCCGGCGAAGCCGCGACGCCGGGCAGTGGCGTCGCCGCAGGCGCTGCCGACTTCCTCGAGCGCGTCGGCGATGCCGACCCTCAGCAGGTCCGCAACACCGACGTGTTCTCGAAGACCGGCATCCGCGTCTCGTGCCAGGCCGACGACGACAACGTCGTGTGCAACTCGCACGGCATCAACATCTACCTCGACGTCATGGTGAAGGGCCTCGAGCGCCTCGTCACCGCTGGCGAGTACCACCAGGATCAGATCGAGGACTTCCAGAAGAAGATCGCCGAGAACGAGAAGCTGCACTCGGTTCAGGAAGAGAACGAGTACATGCGTCAGACGTTCGCTGCGCTCTACGGACCCGACTCGCCGTACACCACGAACGGCGTGTGGACGAGCAAGCTCGCGAGCACGATCCACATGGACGCGCTCAACGACTTCCGCAAGAACCACTACAGCGCGGGCAATGCGACGCTGATCATCGTCGGCAACTTCGATCCGAAGTACGCGGAGAAGGTCGCGCGCGACGTGTTCGGCGGCTGGGACAAGGGCGCGACCGACAAGCCGGTCGATGCCAAGCCGTTCAAGCGCCCCGGTCCGTCGTTCGTCGGCGTGACGAAGAACAAGGAGGATCAGCAGGTCACCGCGGTGATCGCGTACCCGTCACCCGCTGGTGTCGACGGTCAAGAGGGCGCGCGCCGCGTGCTCGCCGAAATGCTCGACGAGCGCGCCCAGAACATCCGGTTCAAGCGCGGTTCGACGTACGGCCTGTACTTCCGGCGCAAGCAGCACGTCGGCCCGTCGGCGTACATCATGGTCGGCGGCGCGCAACTCGGCGGCACGATGGACGCGGAGCGCAGCGGCGAGTCGATCAAGGCACTGCGCGACAGCATCGAGGATCTCCGCAAGGGCGACGCCGACTGGGATCAGGACTTCGTCCGCGCGCGGCGCACGCTGATCTCGAAGATGCTCGGCGAGTCGACCGTGACCGCCGAGCTCGCGAGCCAGCTCGGCTACATCAGCGAGTACAACCTCGATACCGGTTGGTACAACACGCTGCTCCAGCAGATCGCCGCGGTGTCGCCCGCGCAGATCCGCGCGCTGATCAAGAGCGAGCTCGATCCCAACAACGAGGTCATCGTCGTGCTGGGCGACAAGGCCCACGTCGAAAAGACCTTTGCGGACGCGGGGATCAAAGACGTCAAGATCATCGAGCCCGAGTACAAGAAGTGATCGGCCTACATCCACTCCGGTCTAGAGTGGATGGGTGAAGTGCTGGGGCCTCCTGCTGCTCGCGGCGTGTTACGCGCCGCGGCTCGGCACGGGCAGCCCCTGTAGCGACGGGCCCTGCCCCGGCGGCCTCGTGTGCTCGCCGGCGTCGCAGACCTGCGAGCTCGTCGCCGTCGATGCCGCGGTCAGCGTGGCGACCGACGCGCCGATCGACACCGTCTCGGTGCCGGTCGCGCCACCGAACGACACCGCGGGCGGCGCGATCGATATCTCCGCCGGTGGCACGTTCACCGCGGACCTCGCCGCCGCGCACGACGACGCGCCGAACAACGGCTGCGCCGGCCACGGCGGGCTCGACGTGTTCTACACGATCACGCTGGATGCCTCCGAGGTCATCTACTTCGACACGTTCGGTTCGAGCTTCGCGACCGAGCTGCGGATCTACCCCGGCAAGTCGTGCACGAGCATCGCGAACCAGGTGCTGTGCAACGAAGCCGCGTGCAGCGGCGCGCAGAGCCAGTACGCGACCCAGCTCCCCCAAGGCACGAGCTGCATCGTCGTCGATCAAAAGGCCGGCGAGACGTCGACCGCCTTGACCCTCCACGTCAAGCACGGTGGCCGCACCGGCTCGCGGCTCGGCACCGGCACGCAGACCAACACCGGCGACAGTTGCGCGAACGGGACGAACGCGACGTCCGCACCCGGCACGTGCGTCACGAACGACGGCAACACCTCGAAGGACCTCGCGTACTACTTCACCGTGTGCCCGGCCACGACGATGCACCTCGATGCGTCGACGTGCGCCGATCCGACGCAGACCCACTTCGATACCGTCGTGTACTTCGCCCAGGCCGGCGGCACGTCGCTCGCGTGCGAGGACGACGACAACGCGTGCGGGCCACGCATCGAGCGTCCCGACAAGGCCGACGGCTCGATCCTGCGCGGGGTCGGCGCGACCGGGCCCGATCTGTTCTGGATCACCGTCGACGGCTACGACGGCCAGTGCGGCGGCTATCAGCTCGTCACGACCCTACAGTAGGAAGGGGCTACAGTAGGTCGACCCAGATCTCGGTGCCGATGATCGTGATCTTGTAGCGGCGGAGCTCGAGCCCCGGGTCGTGCACACACTTGCCGGTGTGCAGATCGAACTCGTAGCCGTGGCCCGGGCAGACGAGCAGGTCGCCGTCGAGATGCCCGTTCGCGAGCGAAACATCCTCGTGCGGGCACACGCCCGGCGTCGCGATCAGCTCGCCGTGAAGCTGCGTGATCATGACCGGCCAGGTCACGCCGGCGACCCGAAACGCGCGGGGCTGGCCCTCGGCGACATCGCCGATCGAGCACACCTTCACGCGCAGGGCCATTCCCTACAGCGTGCCTCGCTTCCGAGGATCGAGTCCATCGCCGACCAGGTTAACCGCGATCATCACCCATGCGATCGCGAGGCCCGGCACGAGCACGTACGTGCGGAACCCCGCCTTCCACAGAAAGGCGGTGCCCTGCGCCAGCATCGCGCCCCACGTGTAGTCGATCTGCGGACCGAGGCCGAGGAACGACAGCGCCGCTTCGATCGTGATCACCGCGCCGAACCCGA
>JBDUAS010000161.1:0-16065 GCA_040004535.1 Deltaproteobacteria bacterium | reverse complement strand
CGTCTCCTGGACGAGGTCCTTCGCGGTGTCGGGGTCGCGGCAGATCCGCATCGCGACGCCGTAGAGCTCGGCCTGGTGCGGCACGCAGGCGAGCGCGAACTCGGCATGCGGCGCGTGCTTCGCGACGACCGTCTTGGCGGTGCCCTCGGCCCGGATGGCCCGCGGAGCAGCCACGGGACGGGCAACCATGCGCGACGAGGCGGGAACGGTGGGCTTGGCGGAAGTACGCGACATGCCACCGGTAAAAGCACCCGGTGTGCCACCACTACATCGCTGGAATAACTCGCGATCTTATCGACCGCGGGTGGCTGGACACAGCGTGTGTTTCAAGCCGGACGCGGGATCTTCAGGACCACTCCCGCCACGGCGGAGGGAAGATCCGACGAGATCACGCCACGGTCGCCGTGGATCCGCGCGAGCTCGTCACCGGCCCGGCCGTGCACGTAGACGCCGGCGCGGGCCGCGTCCAGCGCGGTCAGGCCCTGTGCGAGCAGCGCGCCGATCACGCCGGCGAGCACATCGCCGCTGCCGCCGGTCGCGAGCGCTGGGCCGCCCGTCGGGTTGATCGAGCAGAACTCATCACCGAGCGTCCCATCGCACACGATCGTCCGCGCGCCTTTCAGCACGACCACCGTTCGCGTCTGCGCCGCGAGCGAACGTGCCGCCGCCAAGCGGTCCGCTTCGACCGTCTTGGTATCGGTGCCGAGCAAGCGCGCTGCTTCACCGGGATGCGGCGTGATCACGACGGGTCCGTTCGCGTTCGCGAGCGCGCCGGTGACGCCGGCGATCAGGTTGAGCGCGTCGGCATCGATCACCGCGGGCACCCCGGCCGCGAGCACGTCGCCGACCCACGCCGCGGCGCGCTCGCTGCGGCCGAGCCCGGGGCCGATCACGACGGCGGCCTTACCTTCGAGCAACGGCGTGAGCGCGGCGTCGTCGCCGAGCGAGCGCGTCATGATCGAATCGTCGGCGGTGAGCTCGCCCTGGGCAGCGAGCGTCACGAGCCCGGCGCCGGCGCGTAACGCAGCGGTCGCGGCGAGCCGGCCCGCGCCCCGCATGCCCGGCATCCCGGCGATGATCAGCGCGTGGCCCCGCGTGCCTTTATGATCGAGGAGGCCACCGTGCGGCAGCGCGAGGTCGCGCTCCTCGACGAGTCCCGCGCACAGGCTCTCCGTCGCGAGCAAGCCAGCGGGCACGCCGATGTCGCAGACCTCGACCTCGCCGCAGTACGCGAATCCAGGGGCGCAGGCGAGCGCGACCTTGTGCGCGGCCATGGTCACGGTGCGATCCGCGCGCACCGCGACGCCGAGGACGCGGCCGGTGTCCGTCTCGAGTCCCGACGGAATATCGAGCGCGAGCCGCGCGCGGCCACGGTTGATCGTCGCGACGACCTCCGCGAAGTGCCCCTCGATCGGGCGCACGAGCCCGATGCCGAACAGCGCATCGACGACGAGGCCGGCCCCGGCGATCGCGTCCGCGAGCATCGCGAGCGTCGCCGGGGTGTCGATCATCCGGACGACGCCGCCCGAGCGCTCGAGGATGTCGAGGTGCGTCGCCGCATCGCCGGTGACCTTCGTGCGGGGCACTGCGAGGTACACGGTCGCGTCGCGGCCGCCGGCCCGGAGCACCCGCGCGGTCACGAACCCGTCGCCGCCGTTGTTGCCGGGTCCACACACGATCGCGATCGAGCCCGCGGTCATCCGCTGCGCGGCCGCGGCCACCGCCCTACCCGCGGTTTCCATCAGCGTGAGCGCGGGGATGCCGATGTCGTCGATCGTCGCCTTGTCGAGGGCGCGCATCTCACTCGCGGTGACGACCGGAATCATTGCGTCGCGGACGTTAGCAGAGCAACCGGCGCGCCGCCGACTTGTCCTGGCATCGGATGCGAACCACGTCGCTCCCAGTCTGGCTCGCGCTCTGACTGGCCGGTTCGTCCGCGCTGCGGGCCCAGCCTAGCTACGCCCGCGTCGACTTCGCGAGCACGCCGGCGATCTCGTCGGCCCACGTCCGGATCAGCGCTTCGTCGCTGCCTTCGATCATCACGCGCGCCTTGCTCTCGGTGCCGCTGTAGCGCACGAGCACGCGACCATCGCCGCCGAGCTTCTGCTCGACATCCGTGATCGCCTTCATCACTTCCGGCAGCTGATCGAGCGGCACCTTGCGCTCGACCGCGAGGTTGACCAGCACCTGTGGCATCCGCGTCATCACGGACGCGAGCTCCGACAGAGGCTTGCCTTCGTTCACCATGATCGCGAGCACGCGAAGCGCGGCGACGATGCCGTCGCCCGTCGTCGCATGATCGAGGAACACGAGGTGACCCGACTGCTCGCCGCCGAAGTTGTAACCGGCGCGCCGCATCTCCTCGACGACGTAGCGGTCACCGACCTGGGTCCGAACGACGATGCCTCCGCGATCCTTGAGCGCGCGCTCGAGCCCGATGTTCGACATCACGGTCGCGACCAGCGTGTTCTTCGCGAGCTTGCCGGCCGAGATCATCCGGGTCGCACACAGCGCCATCACCGCGTCACCGTCGATCACGTTTCCGTGCTCGTCGCACAGCACGCAGCGATCGCCATCGCCGTCAAGCGCGACGCCGAGGTGCGCACCGTGCAAGCGGACCGCCTCGCACATCGCTTCCGGATGAAGTGCGCCGGCCTTCGCGTTGATGTTCTTGCCGTTCGGATTCGTGTGGATCGCGATCACCTTCGCGCCGAGCTCTTCGAATACGGCCGGCGCGACGCGATAGCCGGCGCCGTTTGCCGCATCGACGACGATCCGCAAGCCGTCGAGCGTGGCCGCGGTCGGGAACGTCGACTTGCAGAACACGATGTAACGGCCGCGCGCGTCCTCGAGCTTGCGGTTGTAACCGACATCGCCAGGCGCGGCGCGTTGTTTGTCGAGCTCCGGCGAGCGCATGAGGCTTTCGATCTCGAGCTCGAGATGATCGGGCAGCTTGTAGCCGTCGCGCGCGAACACCTTGATGCCGTTATCGGCGAACGGGTTGTGCGACGCCGAGATCACGACGCCGGCGTCGCAGCGCATCGACGACGTGATGAACGCGATGCCCGGCGTCGGCAGCGGCCCGGTCAGCCAGACATCGGCCCCCATCGACACGATGCCCGCGGCGAGTGCGGACTCGAACATGTAGCCGGAGAGTCGAGTGTCCTTGCCGATCGCGATCCGCGTATGGCGACCGGGCTGGCGCAGCCGCGCCGCGATCGCCATGCCGAGCCGCATCACGGTCTCGCCGGTCATCGGCTCGATGTTTGCGACGCCGCGCATGCCATCGGTGCCGAACAGAGTGCGTGTCATCGCAGATGAGTTACCACGAAGTCGCTCACGGCGGCGACGGTGGCGCGGCCTTCGCGGGTGTGACTTTGACGCGCTCGGGAGAAATCTTGACGCCGATTCCCGGCGGCAAGCCGTCCATCGAGAGATCGACCTCGCGCGGCTTGCCGTCGTCGGATTTCGCAAGTCGCGCAACTGGCGCGATCACGCTCTTGGCCTTCTCGACGGCCAGCAGCGTGCCGGTCAGCGTGATGTCGACCTGCGATGGCGTCACCTTCCATTTCGCGGCATCGACCGCGCTGCCGTCCGCGTTGCGCACGGCGACCGTCGTGCCAGGCATCTTGCGGGTGACGAGCTCCTCCTCGACCGTGATGTGGACCACGACGGACGGGCTACCCTCGACATCGACACCGTCGGGCGGCACGACCTCGGTTTCGGCGATGTAGCTCTCGGCGCGGCCCTCGAACGAGATTTCGCGGGTGTGGATCGTCGACACCGCGGCGAGCGTGCTCTCGGCGCCACGCACCTTGACCGTCGCCGGCACCGGCTTGACCTCGCTGATCACGAAGCCGTGCTCGGGCCGGCCGGAGACCTGCGCGGCGACCTCGACGAGCTTCTCGACGCGGCGATCGAACGCGACGTGGACCGTGCGCGGGCTGATCGACGTGACTTGCAGTCCCGACGGCAAATGGATCATGTCGGGCGTGATCACGACGTCGCCGCTCTGCGCCCGGCGAAGGTCGAGGTTGATCCTTTCGACCTCGCGCTCGTCGAACTTGCGCAGCCGCTGCCACGGGCCCTTGAGCGTGACGCGAACCTCGTCGAGCCGCTCGGAGACGAGCACCTTGTCGTCGGGCAACATGTACGACACGCCGACGCGCGCCGTGATCTCGCGATCCTTGTCCGTGTTGACGAGCAGGAACACGGTGACCGCGAGCACGAGCGACAGGAACTTGAGGCCGACGTTGTCGAACAGCGCGCCGCGGATCCAGCTCCGGATCGCACCGCGCTGGGGTGGATCGACCGGTGGCGGCAACGACGGGCCGATCGGGATCCGCGAGGTCCGCGCGGGAGAACGGCCGAGCGAACCGATCGTCTCGGGCTTCTGGCGCGTCACGGATTCGCCTCCGCTTCGATGGTTCCGGAATCCGCACCGATGCTCGCGATCGCCTTGCCGACCTCCGCCGCCGCCGCCGCTTCTTCGGCCATCGTCTCGGCCCGGCCGCCCGCAAACAGCCCGACGAGCGCGCGGCGCAACATGACGGGTTCGAGGTCGCGCGCGATCGAGCCCTTGAAGCACAGCGAGATTTCACCGCGCTCTTCCGACACCACGACGACGACCGCATCTGTGTCCTCGGTGATGCCGAGCGCCGCGCGGTGGCGGGTGCCGAACTCCGGCCCCAGGTCGGTCGCGCGCGACAGCGGCAGGAGCGCGCGGGCGAGCTCGATCCGGTGGTTCTTGTTGATCACGACGGCGCCGTCGTGGAGCTCGTTGTCCTTCGCGGGCACGAACAACGACACCAGGAGCTGGCGCGACAGTGCGGCATCGATCCGGGTCGCGTCGTCGACGAACTCCTCGAGCGCCGCGTCGCGCTCGAACACGATGATCGCGCCCATCCGGGCGCGCGCGAGCTGCGCGGTCGCGGCGACGACCTCGTCGACGATCTGGCTGGTCTCCTGGCGGCGGCCGAACGGCATCACGTTCTGGCCGATCCGGCCGAGCGCGCGCCGGATGTCCTGCTGGAACACGACGATGATGAGGATGATGAAGTAGCTGATGAAGTTATCGAGCAGCCAGCTGACGGTCGTCAGCTCCGCGCGTTGTGCGACGAAGAACGCCGCGCCGATCAGCACGATACCGACGATCATCTGCGCCGCGCGCGTGCCGCGGATCGTGAGCAGGAGGCGATAGATCAGGTAATAGACCAGCGCGACGTCCACCACGGTCGTGAGGACGGAAGCGACGGTCAGCCCGTCGAGGAAGCGTTGGATCGACGCGGTCATACCTAGCGCGCGAAGTCGCGCGCTCTCTATTGGTTGTACGCGGTCAGAGTGGTGTGGAGCAAGGCAACGTTGTGGACGCGGAGCATCTTCGCGCCGGCTGTCACCGCTTCGCTACATGCAGCGACCGTTGCTCGATCGAGCGCGGCTTCATCGGCGTCGGGTAGCTCGAGCCAGCGGTGCAGGAAGCGCTTGCGACTGGGCCCCACCATCACGGGGCGACCGACCGCGCGGCCGAGGTCGCCGGCGTGGCGAAGCAACTCGAGGTTCGTGGCCGGGTTGGCTCCCTTACCGAAACCCAAGCCGGGGTCGACCCACGCGGTCGCGCGGACATGTGGCGGGAACGCGGCGAGCCGCGAGCCGAGCTCGGCTGCGACCTCGCACCAGGTGACCTCCCGGTTCTCGTCGTGAAACACCTCGGCGATCGAACGGCCGCGGAGGTGCCCGCAGATGTACGAGATGCCGTGAGGAATCGCCGCGTTCATCCGCGGGTCGAACAAGCCGCCCGAGACATCGTTGACCCAGCGCGCACCGGCGGCGATCGCGGCGGTCGCGACGTCAGCCTTCGTCGTATCGACCGAGACGTTCGCGCCGGCGGCGACCAGCGCCTCGATGACGGGAATCACCCGAGCGAGCTCGTCCGCCGCCGAGGTCGGCGCGGCCTTCGGGTTGGTCGCCTCGCCACCGACATCGAGGACGTCGGCGCCGTCCCGCAACAGCTGGAGGCCGTGCGAGATCGCCGCATCCGCTACCAGATAGCGGCCACCGTCCGAGAACGAGTCGGGCGTGACGTTGACCACGCCCATGATCAGGACGCGGTCGGCCAAGGGCCTCAGACCGGTTCGGGCTTGACCGTGATGGGCGGCAGGATCGACGGGCGCTTGCTGCGCTCGCCGCCTTCTTCTTCCTTGGCGGCGTCGGCCTTCTTCTTCGCCGGGCTGACGGGGCGGGTCAGCTTGCCGCCGCGGAGCAGCGTGTCGATGTCCTGGCCATCGATGGTCTCGTACTCGAGCAGCGCCTCGCCGATCGCCTCGAGCTCCTTGCGGTGCTCGGTCAGGATCTCGGTGGCGCGCTGGTGCTGCTTCATCACGATGTCGCGGATCTCCGCGTCGATCCGCCGAGCGGTGTCCTCGCTGAGCCGGTCGCTCGAGCTGAAGTCGCGTCCGAGGAACACCTCGTGCTTGCCACCCGAGAAGTTCAGCGGGCCGAACTCGTCGCTCATACCCCACTCGGTCACCATCGACCGGGCGAGCTCGGTTGCGCGCTCGATGTCGTTGCCGGCGCCCGTGGTCTTCTGGCCGAACACGATCTCTTCGGCGACCCGGCCGCCCATCATGATCGCGATCTGGTTGAGCGCGAACTCGCGGGTCATGCTGAGCCGGTCCTCCGGCGGCAGCTGCTGGGTCAGGCCTAGCGCGCGGCCGCGCGGGATGATCGTGACCTTGTGGACCGGATCGGCCTCGACGCCGACGAACCGGGTGATCAGCGCGTGGCCGGCCTCGTGGATCGCCGTGGTCCGCTTCTCTTTGTCCGAGATGAACATCGAGCGCCGCTCCGCGCCCATGAGGACCTTGTCCTTGGCTTCCTCGAAGTCGTCGGCCTCGACCTTGTCCTTGTCGCGCCGCGCCGCGATCAGCGCCGCTTCGTTGACGAGGAACTCGAGATCAGCGCCGGAGAACCCGGGGGTGCCGCGCGCGATGACCTCGAGGTCGACGCCGCTGGAGAGCGGGACCTTGCGCGTGTGGACCTGGAGGATCCCCATCCGGCCGCGCAGGTCGGGACGCGGAACGACGATCCGGCGATCGAAGCGACCGGGGCGCAGGAGCGCCGGGTCGAGCACGTCGGGCCGGTTCGTCGCGGCGATGATGATCACGCCGTCGTTGGACTCGAAGCCATCCATCTCGACGAGCAACTGGTTGAGCGTCTGCTCGCGTTCGTCGTGACCGCCGCCGAGGCCGGCGCCGCGATGACGGCCGACCGCGTCGATCTCGTCGATGAAGATGATGCAGGGCGCGTTCTTCTTGCCCTGCTCGAATAGGTCGCGAACGCGGCTCGCGCCGACGCCGACGAACATCTCGACGAAGTCCGAGCCCGAGATCGAGAAGAACGGTACGCCGGCCTCACCGGCGATCGCGCGGGCGAGCAGCGTCTTGCCCGTGCCCGGCGGGCCCATCATCAAGACGCCCTTCGGGATGCGGCCACCGAGACGCGTGAACTTCTTCGGATCCTTGAGGAACGCGATGATCTCCTCGACCTCGTCCTTCGCTTCCTCGATACCCGCGACGTCCTTGAACGTCACGCGGTTCTGATGATCGGACAGCAACTTCGCCTTCGATTTGCCGAAGCTCATCGCCTTGCCGCCGCCCGACTGGAGCTGGCGCATGAACAGGAAGAAGATGCCGATCAAGAGCAGCATCGGCAGCCACCAGACGAGGACCTGCGGCCAGATGCTCGACTCGTCCTTCTGCTTGACCTGGTACAGGATGCCGGCGTTGTTGATCTTATCGGTCGAAGTGTTGAAGTACTCGGCGTTGACGATCGCCTTGTCGCTCTTGTTCTTGTAGGTGATGACGTAGCGAGCCGAGACGTCGCCCTTCGGCTCGATCCGGATCTCCTGGATGTCCTTGGCCTTATCCTTGTTCGCGATGTCGGCCCAGAATGCGGTAGCCCCGCCCTCGAGGTCATGCTCCTTGCTTCCACCGTCCGTGAACATCGAGTAGATGCTCACGAACATGAGGATCAGGATCGCCCAGATAAGGATGGTCTTGTGAGATTGGCGCACTTGATCTCGTCTCGATAGCGATTGAGCTATCTGCTCCTTAGCATGGGCCTTTTGCGCTTGCTTGCAAAGCGCATTAGTTCTCAAAAACTCCCGCCTGATCAGCGAGGTAGCGGTGCGAGATCCGTCGAGAACCCGTATGCAATTCCGACATGCTCCGCCCACACGATCGCGCGGTCGGTGGTGCGAACCAGGACGTGCGCGAGCGCTCGCTGGCCGCGTGGAATCTTGAGGTCGATGAACAGGTCGGACAGCTTGCGAGAGCGGCCGCGAAGCCGGGCCGGACACATCCGGTCTCCGGTTTGCCAGGTCCGGATCTCGTACGGGCCGTCTGGTGCGACATACCGCGTGGTGCCGAGATCGATCGCTGGAACCGGCGCGCGGTGGACATCGAGCCGGGCATAACTGCGGGTGACCCGCGCGCCGGGAACATCCAGCGACACCTCGCCACGCTCCGAGGCGACGACCAGCCGGTCGATCGCATCGAGATGACTCGCGTCGTAGGCGATGTCGGCGCGATCGAGCGCGAGCGCGAGTGCGCGCTTGCGGATGGCCGGTGGCGCCGCCGCGAGCGCGGTGCAATCGATTGGAAATCGTCCGAACGGCGCTGCCTGGGCGTCGATCACGTCGAGCCACTCGCGGGTCGCGGCCGCGAGCCGGACGAGCGCTTCGTCCGCCGCCGGGTTTTCGGACCGGACGGCCGGCAACAACGAATTTCGGACCCGGACACGGGTGATCGCCGGATCTCGGTTCATCGGGTCATCCCACACCGCTAGCCCACGCGCCTGGACATACGCCTCGGTGTCGGCGCGCGAGACCGCGAGCCATGGCCGCACGAAGGGCCCGCGCCGCGCCGCCATCCCGGCGAGCCCCGCCGGCCCGGTACCGCGCACGATCCTCATCAACACGGTCTCCGCCTGGTCGCGCTGGGTGTGCGCGAGCAGGAGCGCCACCAGGCCGAGCTGCTCGATGACCTCGTCGAACGCGTCGAACCGCGCCGTCCGCGCAGCCGCTTCGAGCGAGCCGCGGCGTGATCGTACGTCGACCCGCCGCACGATCGCCGTCGCGCCCTGCTCGCGCGCCCACGCGGCGACCCCGGCCGCGACCTCGGCGCTCGCCGGCTGCAGCCCGTGATCGACCGTCACGATCACGACATGCGGTGCGCCTGCACCAGCAATCACGGCGTCGGCCAGTGCCATCGAATCGACGCCGCCGGAGCACCCGACGCCATAGAGCCCCGGCCCGACCTCACCGATCGACGCGTTGACGGCGGCACGCAACGTGCGCACGACATCGCTGGTCAAAGGCGTGCTTCCCACCACTCCCTCGTCTTATACCTCCACCGTGCCTTCACGCGACGAACCACCGATCGGTCCCCTCGGCCGCCTCCGCACGCAGCTCGCGGGACCGCGAGGGTACCGCCGGATCGACGAGCTGTTATCGATGGACGACGCGCCCGCTGCGATCGCCTCGCTCGCGCCCAACGAGATCTACGAGCTGGTCCACGAGGTCGGGTTCGAGGACGCGCAACCGCTGATCGAGCTCGCGACGCCGGAGCAGATCCGCGGCTGCTTCGATCTCGAAGCGTGGGACAAGGACGACCTCCAGGTCGCGGAGCTCAAGCCGTGGATCGGCGCGCTGATCGAGGCCGGGTTCGAGAAGGTCGGCGAAGTGTGGGCGCGGCTCGACGCCGAGTTTCGCGCGCTCGTCATCCAGCGTCAGACGGTGATCTGGGACACCACGCTCGAAGAAGGCCCCGAAGAAGACAACGACGAGCCGATCATGACGACGCCCGATCGGTTCTTCATGTTGCAGCTCTCGGGGGACGACGACTCGCAACGTCAGTTGCAGCGGCTGATCGAGGATCTCTATCGCGCGGATCCGGATCTCGCGCGTCACACGATCATGTCCGCGCGCAGCGAGCCGGCGGCCGAGCTCGAAGAGCAGAGCTATCGCTGGCGCTCGGGCCGACTCGCCGATTCCGGTTACGTCGACTTCTACGACGCGCTCGAGCTGTTCCGGCCGCTCACCCCGGATCAGGTCGCGATCGGCGAGAACTCGCAGGATCGGGTCGTCGGCGAGGACGAAACGTCGCGCCTGCCGATCATCATCGCCGAAGAGGTGATCGGCCGCAGCTTCCTCGCTCGCGCTCTCGCGGCGATCGACAATACGAGCGAAGCCGAGCGGATCGAAGGCGCGGTGATGGTGCTCGTCAACAAGGTGCTCGCCGCGGGCCGCGCGAAGCCGGGCCAGGCCGAGGTCGTCCGCCGCGGTGCCTTGTACGCGACCGCGACGCTGTCGCTCGGGCTCGAGACGATCGCGCGCATTGAAGCGACCCGCGATCAGCTCGGCGGAGATGCGGGCGCGCTCGCGAAGGCGACGCAGGCGCTGCACACGGTGTCGCTGTCGCGCATGTTCCGCGTCGGCTACACGGTGACGCTGCGGCTCGCGAAGCTCGCGACCGCGCTCGCACCGCGTTCGCAGACCGCGGGCTCGCCGACGAGGGAGCTCATCGCCGCGCTGTGCTCGCCGCGCCCGTTGTTCTCGCGCGCCGCGGATGATCCGCCGCAGCGCGGGATGCGGCCGTTCGAGGCGCAGGCCGATCTGCGGCGCGCCGGTGAATTGCTCACCGCGTTGACGATCCGGATCGCACTCGTCGAGAGCTTCGGCGTCGACGTCGTCGCGATGGGCATCGCGCCCGAGCCGCGCCCCGAGCTCGACGACTACCTGCGCACGGCGGTCGCGCGCGCGGCGGCCGGGGGCGAGCTCACGAGCGCCGCGCTCACCCAGGCGGAGCTCGCGCAGCTGCGTACGCAAGCGTTCAGCGGCGCCACCTTGACCGAGCTCGCGAAACAACGCGCCCATACGGCGGTCGCGGCCGCCCTCGGTGCGGCGCAGCTCGCGGCATCGGGGGTGATCCTCGCGAAGCTCGTCGACGGCTGGCTCGCGGATCTCGAGCGGATCCTCGGCGGCATCGCCGACGCAGACGTCGATCCCCGGTTCGTCGAGGGCCTGCTCGTCGAGGTCCGCCGCAGCTAGCGCGGATGTGGTAACGACAGACGCGATGTCCGACGGTACTCTCCCGCCCTATCGCTCCGGGCTCGCCACCGGTCTCGGTGTGGTCCTCGTCGCGGGACTCGTACTCGCGCTCGTCGACGTCGCGCATGCTCGTGGCGGGGCGCTCGCGCTGCTCGGGCTGTGGTCGCTGCTCGCGCTTCCGCTCGCGATCGGTACCGGGCTCGTGCTCGCGGCAGGGAACGCGACGTGGGGGCCGGGCTGGGTCCGCTCGCTGTTCCGCCGGCTCCGCGAGGATCGCGAGCTCGACATCACCGTCGCCGCCGTGTTGATCGCGGCCGCCGTGCTCGGCGGTGTGCTCGCCGTCGGCGTCGCGAAGCTCTCGGTCGGCCTGGTCGGCAACGTCCAGCGCAAGGGAGTCGGCGGCTTGCTACTCGGCGTGATCGTCGTCGGCCTCGTGCCGATGCTCGCGCTCGGCGCACTGCCGATCTATCGCGTCACGCGGCGGATCACGGCGCTCGTACCGGCGATCGGTCCGTTGTCGCGCGTGATCGTGCTCGTCGTCGGCGCCGTCGGCGCGCTCGTGCTCGCCGGCGCGTGGGTCGTGGTCACGAAGCTCGACTACCGCGCGCTCGATCTCGGCTCGCTGGTCGTGCCCGCGTTGCTGCCCGTGTTCGCACTCGGCATCGCGATCCTCGCGTACGGCCCGCTCGCGGGCGTGCGCGAACGGATCCCGATGCGCGGCGCACTGGCCGCCGGCGGCCTCGTCCTCGCGCTGCTGTTGCCGATCGTCGGCCTGCGCGGCACGCCGTCGGACGCCACGCTCACGGCGGTGACCGAACGCTCGTACCTCGGCAAGCGGATGATCCCCGTGCTGCGCAAGCTGTCGGATCACGATCACGATGGCTACTCGGCGTTCTTCGGCGGGCCGGATTGCAACGATAACGATGCGAACGTCCACCCCGGCGCGAAGGACATCCCCGACAACGGGATCGACGAGAACTGCAACGGGACCGATGCGCACCTGAAGACGACGGTCGACGTCGATCCGCACGTCACCACGAACCCGGCCGCGCCGACCGTGAGTGGCGGCCAGAACGTGCTCGTGATCTTCGTCGACACGCTCCGTTACGATCACCTCGGCTTCACTGGCTACCAGCGCGACGGCAAGTCGCTGACGCCGCGGATCGACACGTTCGCGAAGCAGTCGGTCGTGTTCACGCACGCGTACTCGCAGGCGTCGAACACGCCGCGCTCGGTCCCCTCCTTCCTGACGTCGCGCTACCCGACGCAGGTCAAGGGCCTCGACACGACGAAGGACTATCCGACGATCGGCGACGACAACGACACGATCTTCGAGGCGCTTCATCCGGCCGGGTTCACCACGATCGGCGAGTCGAGCCACTTCTACTTCTGCGATCACGACAAGTATCCGGACACCTGCGGCGACGTCCTCAACATCGACGGCAAGCTGATGCACACGAACGCGATCCAGGGTGCGGACCTCTGGGACAACGCGGAGGCCAAGAGCATTCCGGACTCGAACCACGACGTCTCCGGGCCGCGGATCGCGAAGAAGACGATCGCGAAGCTCACCGAGCTCGCCGGCTCGAAGCAGAAGTTCGCGATGATCGTGCACCTGTTCGATCCGCATTCGACGTACATGGAGCACCCCGGTCTCAAGTGGACCGAGACCGGCGCCGCGGGCTGGGTCCAGAAGTACGACTACGAGGTCGCCTTCGAGGACGGCGCGATCGGCGACATCCTCGATGCGCTCGACAAGTCGGGGCTGACCGCGACGACGACCGTCGTGTTGATGTCGGATCACGGCGAGGCGCTCGGGGTTCACCCGGGCGAGTCCGGCATGTATCACGGCATGTCGCTCTACAACGAGGTGCTCCACGTGCCGCTGATCTTCCGCGTACCCGGCGTCAAGCCGGCGATGCGCGACGACGTCGTCGAGCTGATCGACATGGCGCCGACGATCGCCGCGCTGTTCGGCGTCACCCCGCCTGCCTCGTGGATCGGCCGCTCGCTCGTGCCGGCGATCGCGGGTGACAAGCTCGCGCCGCTGCCCGCGTTCTCCGAGATGCCGACGACGAACGAGTGGAAGCACGAGGCGAAGTCGATGATCGCGCCCGATGGCAAGCACCACGTGTTCTACAAGATCAGCGAGTCGCGGACCGAGATCTACGATCTCGCTACCGACCCCGACGAGAAGAAGAGCGTCACCGACTCCGACCCCGCCGCGAAGGATCTGCAGAAGCAGCTCGCCGCGTGGATCGACGGCCCGCTCGCGAACGCGGAGCACGAGCAATGAGCGGCAAGGCCTATCGCAACCCGACGCCGACCTGCGACATCCTGATCGAGCTCGCGGATCGACCGGGCACGCTCGTGTTCGTCGAGCGCAAGAACGAGCCGGTCGGCTACGCGCTGCCCGGCGGCTTTGTCGACGAGGGCGAGTGGGTCGCCGACGCGGCGGTCCGCGAGGCCAAGGAAGAGACCGGGCTCGACGTCACGATCGCGGAGCTGTTTCACGTCTACTCGGATCCGTCGCGCGATCCGCGCAAGCACACCGTGTCGACCGTGTTCATCGCGAGCGCCGCGGGCACGCCCGTCGGCGGTGACGACGCCGCGCGCTGCATCGTGTGCGCGCCGTCGGAGCTACCCGGTCCGCTCGTGTTCGACCACGCGACGATCGTCCAGGACTACCTCGAGTATCGTCGATCCGGCGCGCGGCCTCCCGCTCGCCGTTAAAGCGCGAGCGCCGCGGCCAAGGCGCGATCGGGGTCGCGATCGGCCGCCATCATCACGAGCTCGAAGACGAGCGTCTCGCGACGCGGATCATCCTTCTCCAGTGCCGCGATCAACGCCGCACGGAGCTCGAGATCGTTCGGATCTCCGCGGGTCGCGACCCACGCTGCCGCGAGCACCGATGCATTCGGGGAGGGTCTGCGAAGCTCCGCGAGCTCCACTCGCTCCGCCGCGTGGCCGACCGGCGGGGGAGTCAAGCGCGCTCGCTCCGCCGCAAGACGCTCGGCCTGCTCCGGTCTGCCGGTCTGCCGGCTCGCCTCGATCGCGAGATCTAGCGTGGTCGCCAGCGTGTTCGCACCCGCGAGCTCCATCGCCGTGCGCATCGCCGTCAGCGCGTCGAGCGCGCGATGCCCGCGCAACAACGCGCGCGCGACATCGATCCAGACCGCCGCCGGATCGCCCGATGCCGCCGCCGCTCCGGTCGCGATCACCAGCGCCGCATCGCCATCGCCCTCGCGCGCCACCGCTGCCGCATAGCCCGCGACGATGGCAGGCTCGTCGCTGTCGGCGCTCGCCGCGAGCCACGCCGTACGCGCGCGCGCCGGATCGCCGAGCGCATCGAACAGCGCACCGACCGCTGCCTCGCCGAGCGCGCGGTCGACGGCATGGCCGATCAGCTCGCGCCCTAACCGCTCCGCGATCGCCGGGTCGCGCGCGAACGCGGTCGCGACGCCGAGCAATTCGTCGTCGGTGATGCCTGTGCCGGCGAGCTCGGGCGCGGCTGCGAACGGACGCGGGGGTTGTGCCGGTGGCTCCGTGCCGGAGTGGCCCGCCGCGATGATCGCCTGGAGCCGACTCTGCGCGAAGACCAGCACCGCGAACGCACGCGGATCCTTGATCGCTACATCCGGCCCGGAGAACTCGACGCCCGCGACAAGCCCGGGCGAGCCCGCCGTCTCGGCGACCGGCAGCGGTGGGCGGGTCAGCGCCGCGATCGCCGCCGTCGGCGACCACCACACCTGCGCCTGCCCATAGGCGACCTCGAGCACCCGATCGCGACCCTCGCGCGTCGCATCGTTCCACAGCACGAGCTGGTCGTACGCTTCACGCTTCGCGCCCCGCGCCCACAACCACGCGCCGAACGCACCGTGCTCCGCCGGGCTCGCGTGCGGCTTCGCGCCCGCCCACGCCGGATCGATCGCGAGCGTCGCGAGCAGCGCTTGGCCGTGAGCCCGCACTTCTGCGTCCACGTGGCGCAGCTCGGCCAGTCCCTTCGCGGCGCGCGCACGAGCGAGCTCGTCGGCCGTGACCATCGCGTCGAGCGTTCGTGCGCGTTCGAGATCTGCGAGCGCCGAGCCGGCCTCGCGTGCGAGTCGCACTCGGCCACGCGCCGCGAGCAACTTGCCGAATCGCGCGCGATCGCGATCGTGCCAGCGCGTCCCGATCGGACCGCCGAGGCGTTCGACCGCCTCGAGTTGCTCGATCGCGTCGCTCGGTCGGCCCAGCTGATCGTCGAGCTCGGCCGCCGCGAGCCGCGCCTGGACGTCGCGCGGATCGGCCAGGATCCGGATCTCGAGATCGCGGCGCGCTTCGACCGGTCCGCGCTTCGCGAGCAGCGCGGTGACGTCGACTGGTGCCGGTGCGCGCACGCCGCAGCTCGCACCTGCGAGCGCGAGCACCAGAACCAGCCGAGGCCTTCGCACCGCCGGTAAGCTTGCTCGATCACGCTGCATCAGAACACTGGCTTGCGGTCGATCCGGTCGCGCTCCGCGGCGAGCGCGCGCGCGAACTGGCCGCGCGGCGGATTGCCACCGAGGTCCTGGCGGAAGCGCTCCGCGATCGCCTCGGCGGCGACGTAGGCCGCTTGCGAGCCGGGGTCGTGCCACAGCGCCCACGGTGGCGCTTTGCCCGGCAGCTGGGGCAGCTCGGGTAACAACCGCTCGACATCGTCGAGCATCGCGGCGAGCGCCGTCCGCCGCAGCCGCGCGGCCGCCGCGAGATCGCTGATCCACCTCGGCGGCAGCCACGATGCGGGCTCGGCGAGCCGCGCGATGTACGACGCAGCGGCCTCGTCGACGACCCGCGGAATCCCCGCCGCGAGCACGAGCGCCGCGGCCGCGTGGCCGAGCTCGTGGAGGACCGCGAACCGGGTCGCGGGCGTATCGATGATGTCCGGCACGACGACGACGATCTCGCGCTTCGGCTCGATCACGAACGTGCGCGGTCGC
>JBDUAS010000435.1:0-4742 GCA_040004535.1 Deltaproteobacteria bacterium | reverse complement strand
CACAGCGGCGCGACCGTGTTCCTCGCGCGCAACGACTGGCAGCTCAACCGCGCGAAGCTCGACTTCCCGAATCTGCGGTTTCTCCAGACCCGCGAGCAAGCGCCGCTCACCGCCGCGGCGGTATAGTCCGCGCGGACCTCGGAGGGAACCATGGTGAAACTCGAAGACGTTCGTCCTGCAGATTGCTATGCCCACGCCCGGCGCTTGCTCGCCGAGGTCGGTGCCATCCGAAACGAGATGGGACGCAGTGAAGACACGCGCCCGGCGCTCGAGTTGAGTGATGCGAAGCCGCGCGAGTGCTACTTCGCGGGCCTCGCGACGTGGCACAAGGTCTCGCGCCTCGCGGCCGAGGTCGGCGCCGCGCCGACGTCGTTCATTCATACGGTCCCGGCGCTGCGCGAGCTGCGCCCGGGCCACGTGCTGCGGCTGATCGAAGCCATTCAGCACCAGGTCGCCGGCATCAAGAAGCAGCTCCATGTCGCGGAGAGCAACGAGGTCCCGGCGATCGAAGCGGCGCGCCAGCCGGCCGACGTGCTCGTGACGCTGATCCAGGTCGGTCGCCAGATCTCTCGCGCGCTCGAGCGGCCGTTCACGCCGAGCGACGTGTTCGCGCGGGTCGAGCAAGCCTCCGCGTATGTCGGCGGCACCGCTGCAGGCGCGGCATTCGAACGGCGCCGCACGCCGCGCCACTGCTACGAGCGCTTGATGGCGTGTCACGCCGCCGCCGCGAAGAAGCTCTCGAACCACGGCGAGACGTCGGTCACGATGCGCGTGGTTCCCGCCGACGTCGTGCCGGGCGATGTCTATGACGTCGCGACCCTCGTGCTCGGCGAGGTCGCGCTGCTCCACTCGCTGACCGCGAACGCTCCGGCGATCTACGCGTTCGAGTCGAACGCCGAGGGTCACTGGCTTCCCGGCCACGTCGACCAGCTCGCGCGAACGCTCGAAGCCCAGCTCGGCTGAAGCCCGAACTGACGCACATCCACCAGGGATTACTTACATTTCTTACACCCCGGTTCGGATACCGATCGGGTAGCCGACTCATCCGAGTGCTTCTCATCTAAGCCCGGCGTCGGTAGCGTCTCACTGTGCCAGACGCCCAGCACGTGTTGATCATCGAGGACGATCGCGTCACCGCGCTCGTCATCTCGGAGTATCTCAGCGCGCACGGCTACCGCACGACGGTCGCGGCGAATGGTCAGGAGGGCGTCGATCGGTTCGAAGAGGACCGTCCCGATCTCGTGCTGTGCGACGCGCTGCTGCCGCGCGTGAATGGCTTCGACGCGTGCACCGCGATGCGCAACACGACGTTCGGTTGCGTCGTGCCGATCGTGATGATGAGCGCGTTCTATCGCAGCCATCGTCAGGCGATGGATCAAGTGCCCGAGCTCGACGTCGACGGTTTCCTCGTCAAGCCGTTCGATCTCGACATCCTGCTCGATCGCGTGGCGGCGCTGTTGCCCCGCTGATGCTGCGCTCCATCGCGGCAGAGCTGGCGAGCCTGCGCGACGGCCGCACGTTGCGCTACGGCGTGGTCAGTGGCTTCGCGATGTTGCTCGCGTTCGTCGCGCTGATCGCGTTCGGCGTCGGCTTCGGCGGTTTGCCATGGCATCCGCTGCTCGGCGCGCTGCTCCTGTTCAAGTTGGTCGCGAACACGCTCGCGTGGCTCGGCGTTCGGTTCGACCGCTACGCGCTCGAGCTCGGCGCCGTGAACGTGTTCGCCGATGGGATCGTGATGACCGCCGCGATCTGGGTCACCGGCGACACCGCGAGTCCGATCGTCGCGATCTACACGATCCAGGTCACGGTGCTCGCGCTGCTCACGAACCTCACGACCGCGGTGCTCGTCGGCGCGTGGACGTTCCTGCTGTTCATCGTGATGGCCATCGGCACGCACACGGGCATGCTGCCGCGGTTCCCGACGCCGGCCGAGTGGTCGGGCAGCTCGGGGACGTATGTCGTGATCTCGATCCTGTTCACGGCGATCGTGATCGGCGTGCCGACGTTTCATGTCGGGTTGATCCTGCGCCGGCTGCGCGATCACGAGCGCAGACTCGAGGCGCGCACCCACGCGCTCGTCGACGCGAACAAGCAGAAGGCGCAGTTCATGGCGAACGTCACGCACGAGCTGCGCACCCCGCTACAGGGCGTGATGGGCCTGTCCGAGCTCGTCGCGAAGGGCATCTACGGTGCGGTCGGCGAGCGTCACATCGAGGCCATGACGAACATCAAGGGCAGCGCGCGCCGCTTGCTCGCGTTGATCGACGACCTCCTGCTGCTCGCGAGCGACGACGCCGGCAAGCTCGAGGTTCACATGGAGGAGGTCGACCTCGCCGATGCGCTACCGAGCGTGCTCGCGACCGGTCAGTGGTTGCTCGCCGACCGCGAGCTCACGCTCCGCCAGGAGCTCGGCGCGCTGCCTTCGATCACGACCGATCGCAGCAAGCTCAACCAGATCGTGCTGAACCTGGTCGCCAACGCGATCAAGTTCACGCCCGACGGCGGCACGATCGTACTGCGCGCACGTAGGTTCGGCGACGCGATCGAGATCGAGGTCGAGGACACGGGCATCGGCATCCCCGAAGCAGAGCTCGACCGGATCTTCGAGGAGTTCCATCAAGTCGACGGCTCGCTCTCGCGCGAGTACGGCGGCGTCGGCCTCGGCCTCACGCTCGTGAAGCGCCTGCTCGGCCTGCTCGGCGGTGACATCACCGTGACCAGCACGGTGGGAAGTGGATCGACGTTCCGCGTGATGCTGCCGCGTCCGCGCCGCGCCTCCAGCCTGCCGGCCTAACGGGTCGCCTTCACGGCCCACGCTCGACCCTCGAGGTCGAACGGGCCGTCACCGAGGCGCGCGCGCAACCGCGCGACGAGCGCATCGCGATCGTGCGGCGTCAGCTCCGCGACGTGGGCACCGGCCGGCCCGACGCCGAGCAGAAACGGCGACCAGTAGTCGTCGAACGAAGCAAAGTGCATCGGCACCTCCAACGCCTGCTCGTCGGCGGCGAGTCCGCACCTCCGGAACAAGGCCACGAGCGCTCCCGGCTGGAGCAGCGCCGTCAGCCGCTCGTCGTGGTGATTGGTCGCTCCCGCCTCGTCGAAGAAGATCCGCAGCATCTCCATCTCGCCGGCGATATCCCAGAGCGCGGCCGCGAGCGTGCCGCCGGGCCGGGTCACCCGCTTCATCTCTTCGATCGCGCGAACCGGGTCGGGGACGAAGTTGATGACGAGCATCGTCAGCGCCGTGTCGAACGAAGCCGGGGCGAACGGCAGGGCTTGCGCATCGCCGGTCTGAAACTCGATGCCGAGGTCCGCGTGCTGGCGGCGAGCGAGCTCGACAAAGGCTGGCGACAGGTCGATGCCCTTGATCCGAGCCTTCGGCGCGGCGGCTCGCACCGCCGAGCTGAGCGCGCCGGTCCCCGAGCCGATATCCAGCACATCGGTCCCGTCGCGAACGCCGGCGAATGCGGCGAATTCCACCGCGAGCTTGCGACTCCAACGGCCCATGAAGCGTTCGTACGACGCGGCAACAGCGAACATTCAGTCCTCCAGTTGGAGACCACAATCGGCGCATGCGCCTTCGTCGAGCGGCAGCGCGCAACCACACGCGGGGCACGCGTCGCCGCTGAGGTCGACGTGCTGGCCGTCGACGAGCTCCTTCCAGTCATCCTGGAGCAGCTCGGCGAGCTTCGGCAGTTCGGCCTCCTGGACCAGGAGGTGCGTCTTGGTCCCTCAACCCTTGCCGGCTGCCCCGGGTGGGCAACCGATCTCGACCGCCATCCCTGCATCGATGCAGCGATCGCGCAGCCGCTTCATGTCCGGGATCGAGCCCGACATCGCAGGTACGAGCTTCATTTCTTGAACAGCTTGTCAAACGCGCGCCGCATCGTGCCGCCCTTTTTGGGCGCGGTGTAGCCCTCGTTCGAGTAGGCGATGCGCGCCGACGGGTCGATGCCGAACGCGACGTAGAGCGACAGCAGATCGTGGACCATCGCCGAGATGCCGGTCGTGCGGAGGTCGTACGACAGGCAGTAGCTATCGGGCTTGTTGCGGATCATCGCCTTCGCGATGATCATCAGGATCGCAGGATCGATCAGCTCGCCGTTGCCGTCGAGGTAGTGCTTGTAGCTGAAGAACCGATCCTCGGGCGCGAGCTCGGGGGCGCCCTGGCCCTCGGCCTTGGGCGCGCGCATGTTCTGGATCGTGCGGTACTCGTGCTCGATGTACGCGGCGATCGAGTTGTTCTCGTCGCGCCGTTCGTACTCGACGAACTTCCGGAACGCGTCGAACAGGTTCTTCGGGTTCGCGTACGCGCCGCTGATCAAGTAGTAGAACACCGCGCCGAGCGAGTAGATGTCGGCGGGACGACCGACCGACTTGACGACGCGGCCGCGCACGTTGATCTCGCTCGACTCGGCGAACGGCCGGTTCAACAGGATCTTCTTGCGCGCGCGATCCGCCGCCGCGATCGAGTAGAGCTCGTTGCGGTTGAACAGCGCGAACGTGTCGTTCTCGAAGATGTCGATGTAGAAGTCCTCGAAGAACTCGACTTCGGGCGAGCCCTGGGTCGTGTTGACGAGCAGCTCGAACGTGTTGGTCTCTTGCTCCGGCGACTGGAAGTACAGCGTGCCCGGCACGGCCTGGAACCGGGTCATCGAGACGTCGAGATCCGGATCCGCGACCTTGCCGACGTTGAAGTCGGCGAGCTTGATCCGCATCTGCGCGCCGCGCAGGTTCGGATC
>JBDUAS010000434.1:0-4742 GCA_040004535.1 Deltaproteobacteria bacterium | reverse complement strand
TCGGCAGCACCTTCATGCCCTTGCCGCTCATCTCGTAGACGAGCGCGAGGTCGGCCTCGTTCGTCGGATCCTTCGCGGCGCCGACGCCGAGCGCGTACAGCGCGACGTCGCGCTCGTCGTACGACGACTGCTGCTCGGGATACTTGAAGCCGATCGCGGCATCGACATCGATGAACTGGTTGCCACCCTTGGACGGCCCCGCCTCGACGTTCGCCATGATCGGCTGCATCGACTCGGCGACACCGCCGGGATGCTCGCCGTCCTTGAAGTCGCTGATCGTCTTCCAGGCGCTGTTGACGTCCTCGGGCGTGATGTTGCGGCCGAGCCGGAACGTCTTGCCCTTCGCGCGCTCCCAGCGGAGCTTCGCGTAGAACCCGCCACCGACCTCGTAGAGGCCGCCCGAGTCCTCGGTTCCCTCGTGCGCGAGCTTCGCGACCAGCGCCGACACGTACTCGGGCTTCAACGCCTCGAGCAGTTCTTTCGGCAGCACGGTCTCGGTCATCCGCGAGCCCGCGATCGGAGCGATCGTGTTCACCACGATGTTGCGCTTCTTGCCCTCGGCCGCGAGCGTCTGAGTGAAGCCGTGGATGCCGAGCTTCGCCATCGAGTAGTTGGCCTGGCCGAAGTTGCCGTAGATGCCGGCGGCCGACGACGTGTTGATGATGCGGCCGTAGCCGGCATCGCGCATGTACGACCACGCCGCGTGGGTGACCTTGAACGTGCCGAGGACGTGGACCTTGTAGACGAGGTCCCAATCGGCCTGGCTCATCTTCGCGAACGAGACGTCGCGGAGGATGCCGGCGTTGTTGACGACGATGTCGATCTTGCCCCACGTGTCGATCGCGGTCTTGACGATCTGATCGCCGTCCTCGACGGAGTTGTAGTTCGCGACCGCTTCGCCGCCCTTTTCTTTGATCTCGGCGACGACCTTGTCGGCCGCGGTGCCGGACTTGCCCTCACCGGTGAAGCTGCCGCCGAGATCGTTGACGACGACCTTCGCGCCGCGCGAGGCGAGCAGCAGCGCGTGAGAGCGCCCGAGGCCGCCGCCGGCGCCTGTCACGATCGCTACTTTTCCGTCGAATCGTAGATCACTCATTTCTTCGTCCGCTTTCTGGGGGTTGTTGCTGCGTTGGCCAACACCGTCGGGAACAGTGTCTTGAAATCGTCGATCAGGATGTCGAGTCGAGCATCCTCGTGGAGGACCGCGGTCATCGCGGAGCCGATCATGAACTGGAGCGTGAAGTCGATCGCGCGCTCGAGGCCCGGGTGCTCGGAGACCTCCTTGCCGAACAGCTTGCGAGCCTGGGCGAGGATCCGATCGCGAAGCGCGACCTCGGCCGCGACGAGCACGGGGCGGAGCTCGAGATCCGTGCGCGCGGCGGTGCGGAGCTCCATCGCGACCTGAAAGAACGTGCCGCTGAAGCACTGCCACAGGAGGTCGAGCACGGCATCGGTGCGCGAGCCCTTGCCATCGGCGGGAAGCTCGGCGGCCAACAGACGGAGCTCTGCGGCGCGCATCTCCGCGAGGTGATCGACCGCCGCGACCAGCAGCTCGGTCTTCGACGGGAAGTGGTGCAACAGCGCGCCGCGCGACGCGGAAGCGCGGCGCTGGACCTCGAGGGTCGTCGTTCGCGCGAAGCCCATTTCGATCAGGCTCTCGACGGCAGCATCGAGCAATGCGCGGCGGGTTTCGTCGCGGCGCTGCTGTTGCGTACGGGGAGCGCGGACCGCCTCGGGCATCGCTGGATCCTTACCGCCCAAGAAACAGTCAGTCAAGACTGTTTGTTGTGGTTCCAAGGCGTAAGTGAGAGAGACCGTGGGGTATCGTTGCCCGAGGAGGGGTCGATGGCTCAACGCCCGGATAGCGCTACGCCGGTCAAACCCGCGCGGGGATTCCCGTGGCGATTGTGGATGTACGCGATCGTGATCACCGGCGCCGCCGGTGCCGCCGGCTACTTTGCTTGGCAATACAGGCAACAAGCGCTGCGCGGCGACGACGATCGCGCCGACTGCACGAAGAACCTGACCGCGTTGCGCACGCAGGCGGCGGATTCGACGAAGCAGGCGACCGAGTGCAAGGCGTCGCTCGTGGACCAAACCAAGAAGGCGACCGGCCTCGAGCAGCAGAGCGGCGAGGTCGCGAAGAACCTGAACGCGACCAAGGACGAGCTCGCCCAGCTGCGCGCGCAGAAGGCCGACGCCGACAAGCGGATGGCCGCGATCGAGGACATCCAGAAGCAGTTCGCGAAGATGATCGATACAGGCCAGCTGCAAGTCGCGGCGCGCCACGGTGCGCTCGTGGTCTCGTTGCCGGCGGAGGTGTTGTTCCCCTCCGGATCGAGCGAGCTGTCGAAGCCCGGCGAGTACGCCGTGGTCGAGGTCGCCGCGGTGTTGAAGAAGTTCGCGGATCGTCGCTACCTCGTCGTCGGTCACACCGACAATCAGGAGTTCGCAAAGCCCAAGGCCGGCAGCGCGGCCGCCGATGCGTGCGTACCGAAAGACAACTGGCAACTGTCGACGGAGCGCGCGTTGACCGTGACCCGCGTCATGGTCACCGCCGGGATGGATCCGAAGAATCTGATCCCAGCCGGCGAGGGCGATCACGATCCGGTCGCAGCAAACACCCACCCCGACGGCCGCCAGAAGAATCGCCGGATCGAGATCGTGTTGCTGCCGGCGATCAGCGAGCTGCCGCCGCTGCCGGCGTCGTTGCGCGAGGTGGGCGCGGGCGCCGGCTCGGGCTCGGGCTCGGGCTCGAACTAATCGACCCCGCGCTGGCGTCGAGGCCAGCGGCGAGGCAAGCTGAGCCGGCATGCCGTTGTGGGCCGAAATCTTGATCCTCGCCGTGGCCCTGGGCCTGCTCGGCTTCGTCGGTTGGTACATCTACCAGCGGCCCTACGAGCTCCGGATCGGCTGGCGTTATCTCTATAACGGTCAGCACGATCGCTTCATGCTGACGGCGGCGGTCGTCTCGGCGCTCGTCGCGGTGGCCGGCTTGATCGTGATGCTGACGTCCCACGCCGGTAGCCCGATCGGCGTGCTCATGCTGGTCGTCGGCATGATCTCGGCATCGGTGTGCACGCTGCTCGCCGTGTTTTCGGTGTTCACGAGCGTGTCGGTGCTCGGCGTCGTGCTCGGCGTCGCCGCGCTGACGATCGTGCTCGCGGTGACGACCGGCTTCCAGCAGCAGTTCCGCGACAAGGTCCTCGGCGTCAACGCGCACGTGATCGTGCTGAAGTCGCAGGCGACGTTCGCCGAGTACCGCGATGTCATGGACACCGCGATGCACATCGATCCGGACGTGATCGCGGTGCAGCCGTTCATCTTCGCCGAGATGCTCGTCACGCGTGGCAAGGGCGAGCTCTCCGGCGTCGCGATCAAGGGCGTCGATCCGAAGCTCGTGAAGAAGGTGCTCGATCTCGAGAGCCACATGGAAGAGGGCTCCGTCGACTCGCTCGGCGTGCCGCCGAAGGAGGGAGAGCTGCCGCCGATCATCATCGGCAAGGAGCTCGCTCACAAGCTCAAGGCGAAGGTCGGCGACGACGTCACGGTCGTCGTGCCGCTGTCGAACATCGACTTCGATACGTGGCGCGCGAAGTCGAGCGCGCCGCGGACGCGCCGGTTCCACGTGACCGGCATCTTCTATAGTGGGTTCGACGAGTACGACCGCCGGCTGATGTACACGGCGCTGCGCGACACCCAGGAGCTCGTCGGCCGCGGCGATCAGGTGATGGGCGTCGAGATGAAGGTGAAGGATGTCGATCGCGCGGAGGCGATCGCGAAGAAGCTCGAGAAGGCGCTCGGCGGCCCGCCGTATCAAGTCCAGGACTGGTACGAGCTCAACCACAACCTGTTCACGGCGCTCAACTTCCAGAAGCTCGCGCTCGTGATCATCCTGACGCTGATCATCATCGTCGCGACCGTGAACATGGTGTCGGCGCTGACGATGATGGTGACGGACAAGACGCGCGAGATCGCGATCCTCAAGTCGATGGGGTCGACCTCGTCCGGGGTCGCGCGCGTGTTCCTGGTGCTCGGCTTGGCGATCGGCGGCGTCGGCACGGTGCTCGGCGTCGGGATCGGCTTGGCGACCTGTTACTCGGTGAGTGCGTACGGCTATCACCTCGACCCCAAGGTCTACTTGATCGATCGGCTGCCGATCGACGTGCGCTTTTTCGAGGTGTTGCTCGTCGCCGGCATCACGCTGGTGATCAGCCTGGTCGCGACGCTGTTCCCCTCGCAGAGCGCCGCGGCGCTCACGCCTGTCGAGGGCTTGCGATATGATTGAAACATTAGTTGCTTTCGTGCAACTGGAGTTGTGTGGACGCAACTTAGTGAGATCCCTCCCTATGTGATCTCGATAGGTTGCGCTGTCCTACATTGGCTCACCCCTTGTAATAGGGCGCATCCAACATGCGCCACCTCAACTCGCTTATCGCCGCTCTCGTCCTCTCGAGCTCGGCTCTCGCGGTCGGCTGCGCGACCCAGGCCGAGGACGACGTCTCGAATGCCGATTCGAGCTCGAGCCTCGCCGGCAAGTTCGATCTGTGGCACGCGAACGACGGCTGGCACTTCCACCTGGCGGCCGGCAACGGCGCGATCCTGCTGACGTCGGAAGCGTACTCGTCGAGGACGAGCGCGATCAACGGCGTGCTCTCGGTCGAGACGAACGGCGTCGACAACGCGCAGTATTCGGTGAAGCAGGCCGCGAACGGCGGCTACCTGCTGCACCTCGATGCCGC
>JBDUAS010000160.1:0-16101 GCA_040004535.1 Deltaproteobacteria bacterium | reverse complement strand
GAGGACGAGCCGTCGCTCGCGTATCGGATCAACGCCGGCAAGGCCGCCGACGAGTTCATGCTGTTCGATCCGGACGTCAAGATGATCCGCCGCCTCGACGTGCCGGGTGGCATGGGCAAGCGGACGATGTCGGGCCCGTTCTACGCGAAGCGCGTGTTCACGTTCCTGCACAACATCATCGGCCACTACTTCCCGAAGCGGTTCGTGCTGCTGTACCCGGCGTACCTGTACCTCTGCATCTATCACGTGACGCAGTGGATCTGCTCCGATAGCATCAAGCACCGGACGCTGACCCAGCGCGTGCTCGCGACCGCGGGCTTCTACGTCGTGCTGTTCCCGCTATGGGCTTACTGGTTGGCGAGCTGGAGCTTCAACCGTCTCGCGAAGGGCGGAGCGCGGCATAACCCGCAGCTCGCGATGCGCACGCCGACCGACGAGCTCCCGATCCTCACGCCGGCGCAAACGGCGCCGCGTCGCGCACGAGCTTAGTCGACGCGCGGACGCTTGCCGTTCGCGCACCGCTCGGTCGCGTGCTTCACGCTCAGCATCGCCTTGTGACAGGCGAGGGCGATCACGTGCTGCGACGGCGGATCCGGCTTGCCCTTCTTGCCGGCCTCGAACGACTGCTGCGCGGTCTCTGCCACCCGCTTCGCCCACGCCTTGTCATCCTCGTCGTTATTCGGACACTCGCCGTACCCGAGCAACGCCTCGACGAGGTCGTTGCACTCGACATCCATGGTGTCGACGACGATCTCGGCGGGTGCGGGGATCGGCTCGCCCGGGGCGACCGGCGGTGGGTCGCTGTGGCAGCCCGAGCGAACTGCTAAACCAATGATGACCAGACAAATTTGACCGATCGTGCTCGGGAGTGTCGGCCTCATGCGCTAGATCGTGCAGGTTCATACCATGGGTGGGTTCACGCATCTTCATCTCCACACGCAGTACTCGCTCCTCGACGGGGCGATCCGCGTCAAGGATCTGTTCAAGAAGACCGCGGAGATGGGGATGCCGTCGGTGGCCGTCACCGATCACGGCAACATGTTCGGCGCGATCGATCTCTACACCGAGGCGAAGGCCGCCGGGACGAAGTTGATCTTCGGCTGCGAGACCTACGTCGCCTCGACCGATCGTCACGACCGCACGAACCGCCGCAACTACCACCTGATCCTGCTCGCGAAGAACGACGTCGGTTACAAGAACCTGTCGTACCTCAACTCGATGGGGTGGCTCGAAGGTCACTATTACAACCCGCGGATCGACAAGGGCATCCTCAAGGAGCACACCGACGGGCTGATCGGGATGAGCGCGTGTCTCGGCGGCGAGATCGCGCAGACGCTCGAGAAGAACGGCGTCGCCGCGGCCGAGGAGGTCGCGAAGGAGTACGCGTCGCTATTCTCGCCCGGCGACTTCTACCTCGAGCTGATGCCGACGCCGACGTCCGAGCAAGAGACGCTGAACGGCGAGCTCGTGCGGATGTCGAAGAAGCTCGGCATCCCGCTCGTCGCGACGAACGACTGCCACTACGTCAACCGCACCGACGCGCAGGCGCACGACGTGTTGATGGCGATCCAGACCGGCAAGTCACTCAAGGACGAGAAGCGGCTCAAGCACGTCGTCGACAGCTACTACATGAAGACCGAGTCCGAGATGGCCGCGGCGTTCAAGGACTGCGGCGAGGCGGTCGAGAATACCGGGCGGATCGCGGACCAGTGCAACGTCAAGCTCAAGCTCGACCAGACGCACATGCCGCAATACAAGGTGCCCGAGGGCGAGTCGCTCGACACCTACCTCGCGAACATCATCTGGAAGGGCCTCGATCGCCGGTTCAAGGAGCTCACCGAGCGCGGCCTCGCGTTCGACCCCGACGTCTATCGCGAGCGGGTCACGCGCGAGATGGGCGTGATCCAGAAGATGGGGTTCTCGGGCTACTTCCTGATCGTCTGGGACTTCATCAACTGGGCGAAGGAGCACGGCATCGCCGTCGGTCCCGGCCGTGGCTCGGGCGCCGGCAGCGCGGTCGCGTGGTCGATGCGGATCACCGATATCGATCCGATCGAGTTCAAGCTCCTGTTCGAGCGCTTCCTCAACCCCGAGCGCGTGTCGATGCCGGACTTCGACGTCGACTTCTGCATGAATCGCCGCGGCGAGGTCATCAGCTACGTTCAAGAGAAGTACGGGAAAGACCGCGTCGGCCAGATCGCGACGTTCCACCAGCTGAAAGCGCGCGGCGTGATCCGCGATATCGCGCGCGTGATGGAGGTTCCGTTCGCGGAGGCCGACAAGCTCGCGAAGCTCGTGCCCGAGCCGGTCCAGGGCAAGTCGCCACCGGTGCGCGAGGCGATCGAGCAGACCCCCGAGCTCAAGCAGCTCTACAACGAGAGCCCGATGCACCGCGAGCTGCTCGATCTCGCGGCGTCGCTCGAGGGCCTCAACCGCAACGCCGGCATGCACGCCGCCGGCATCGTGATCGCCGAGCGGCCGCTGTGGGAGTACGTGCCGTGCTTCCGCGGCCAGAACGACGAGATCGTCACGCAGTTCGCGATGAAGGAGGTCGAGAAGGCCGGCCTCGTCAAGTTCGACTTCCTCGGGCTCAAGACGCTCACGGTGATCCAGACGGCGCTCAAGCTGATCAATCTGCAAAGGCCGCCCGGCGAAGAGATCGACATAAATCTGATCGATCGCGAGGACCCGCCGGTCTACAAGATGATCGCGCGTGGTGACACGACGGGCGTGTTCCAGCTCGAATCGAGCGGCTTCCGCGAGATGCTCAAGAAGCTCAAGCCCGACTGTCTCGAAGACATTGTCGCGGCCGGCGCGCTCTATCGTCCCGGCCCGCTCGAAGGCGGGATGGTCGACACGTACATCGAGGTCAAGCACGGCCGGCAGAAGCCGGATTACATGCACCCGTCCCTCGAGCCCGTGCTCAAGGACACCCACGGCGTGATCGTCTATCAGGAACAGGTGATGCAAATCGCCCAGGTGCTCGCCGGCTACACGCTCGGCGGCGCCGACCTTCTTCGCCGCGCGATGGGCAAGAAGAAGGCCGAGGAGATGCAGAAGGAGAAGGGGAAGTTCCTCGACGGTGCGAAGGCGCAGAAGGTCGACGTCAAGCGCGCCGAGGAGATCTTCGACCTCGTCGAGAAGTTCGCGGGCTACGGCTTCAACCGGTCGCACTCGGCCGCGTACGGCTGGGTCACGTATCAGACCGCTTATCTCAAGTACCACTACCCGCACGAGTTCATGGCGGGGTTGATGTCGTGCGACGCCGACAACATCGACAACGTCGTCAAGTTCATCGCCGAGGCGCGCGCGATGGGCCTCGTCGTCGAGCGGCCCGACGTCAACGAGTCGAACCTGGATTTCACCGTGACCCCGCCTTCTGGCGGAGATGGCGCCGACAAGGTCAAGGTCATCCGGTTCGGCATGGGCGCCGTGAAGGGCGTCGGCACGAACGCGGTCGAAGCGATCCTCGAAGCGCGCGCGGCCGACGGCAAGTTCACGTCGGTGTACGAGCTGTGCCGCCGGGTCGACAGCCAGAAGTGCAATCGCCGGGTCCTCGAACAGTTGATCAAGGCCGGCGCGCTCGACTTCGAGGGCAAGCAGCACCGCGCGCAGCTGCTCGCGGCGCTCGATGGCGCGATGGAGCGTGGCGCGTCCGAGCAGCGCGATCGGCGCAGTGGTCAGACCTCGCTGTTCGGCCTGATGGATCCGCCGAAGCTCGCGGGCGCGGGACCGGCGCCGACCCAGGGCGAGGTCTATCCCGAGCTCGAGCAGTGGTCGGCGAAGCAGCTGCTCGCGTTCGAGAAGGAAGCGCTCGGCTTCTACATGTCGGGCCATCCACTCGATCGCTATCGCGGCGACCTGTCGCGCTACGCGACCGCGACCACGAGCGAGTTCCTGGCCGGCGCCAAGCATGTCGGCGATCACTCGATCGGCGGCATCGTCAGCCAGTACCGCGAGATGATCACGAAGAAGGGCGACAAGATGGCCCGGTTCCAGCTCGAGGATTCGGAGGGCTCGATCGAGGTGATCGCGTTCCCGAAGACGTTCGAGAAGGTCCGCCACGTCCTGGTCTCCGACGAGCCGATCCTGTGCTCGGGGGCGGTCAAGAACGAGGGCACCTCGGACGCGCCCGAGTGGAAGATGCTGCTCGAGAAGGCCGATCCGCTGTCGGAGGTCCGCCAGGCCAAGACCACGCGCGTCGACATCCACCTCGACGCCGATGTCCTGACCCACGACCAGATCGACGAGCTCAAGACGATCCTCGCGAATGCGCAACGCGGTGCACACCAGCCGGTCGTGCGCTTGAAGGTCGCCCGGCGTGCCGAAGCGGTCATCGTCCTCCCCGATGCGTGGGCTGTCTCACCGACGGATGATCTGCTGATGAAGCTGGAGCGCCTGTTCGGTGACCGCGTCGCGATCCTCGCGTAACGATTTTGGTTGATCGGAGGATCTCGCGGACTAAGATGCCGCTCGAGGGTAGTGCATGTCCAAGTCGGCCATCGTATTGGCTCTGTGCGCGTCGTGGGTTGTCGCGTGCGCGATGGGCGGCAGTAGCTCCTCGCATCAAGGCAACGGCGACGCGTCACCGCAGCAGACCGATGCGCCGGCGACCGTGCACGACGCCCACATGACGATGGGCGATGGTCCGGTCACGCCGCACGATGCGCACGCGCTCGACGCGTTCGTGCCGCAAGATGCGCCGCACCACTTCGGCAGCGACGGCGATCTGTGCGCGGTCAACAACGACTGCGACGCGAACATGGGGCTGTGCTGCTACTTCTTCACGTGCAAGTCGGGCACCGGCGTCGGCAGCAACGTCTGCTTCCACTAGGCGAGGCCGAGCGCTTCGAGGTCGTCTTCTTCGAGGCCGAAGTAGTGCGCGGTCTCGTGCAACACCGTGATCGTGATCTCGGCGGCGAGCTCGTCGAGGTCGTTCGCGGCGCGCTCCAGGTTGCGCTTGAACAAGTGGATGTTCGTGACGACGGGCGCGATGCCGTCCGCCATCGGCGCGCCGGAGAACAGGCCGAGCAGGCGAGGGTCGGTGCCGTCTTCGACGAGGCTTTCGGAAGGCACGTCGTCGATCAAGATCGGCACGTTCGCGAGCTTCGCGCGGACCTCGGCCGGTAGCAGCTCGAGTGCGGCGAGCGCGATCCGCTCGACCTCGTCGTCGCTGATCGAGACCGACGGCGGGGGTGCCTTCGCGTCGAGCGCGCGGACCTGCTTCCAGGCCGCGATCATCGGCGCGCGCTCGTCGCGCATCTCGTGGGCGCGGCCGAGCACGTGGAGTGCGTCGGCCTCGAGCTCGGGCTCCGCTTTGGCGATCTCGACATAACGCGCAGCCGACGCAGGATCTTCCGCCGCGAGCGCGAGCTCGGCGAGATCGAGCGCGAGCACCGGGTCGTCGATCACAGAGCTCGCGAGCTCGGAGAGCGACTCGCGTGCGTCCGCGAGCTCGTCCAGCGCGATCAGCGCCTCGGTCCGGACGAGGATCGCCTCGACCAGATCGCGCTCTTCATCGATGAATTCGAACGCTTTTTCGAGTGTGTCGAGCGCCGCCTCGGGGTTGCCCTCGTCGCGGAGCTCGATCCGCGCGGCGCAGATCCGCGGCATCGGATCGTCGGGGGTGACCTCGATCAGCGCGCGGTACGCGGTCAGCGCGGCCTCGGCGTCGCCCTGCGCGTCGGCGCAGGCCGCGGCGAGCGCCATCACACCGGGGTTCTTGCGGTCGATACGCTGGAGTCGCTCGCACGCGGTGATGGCGTCGTCGATGCGACCCTCTTCGAGGGCGGTAAAACCGCGTTCGAGATCGGCGGTCAGGCGGTCCTGGCGAGACATGGGCGCGTGATACCGCGATTTGCTAGTGTTCCAAGCGTGAGAAGCCTCGTGTTTGCAGTCGCGCTCGCGCAGCTGACGGTCATCGCCGGCGGCTGCCACGGCAAGCGCCAGGTGCTCGGACCGACCGTGCCCGAGAGCTCGGACCCGGCGGCGAAGCAGCGGTTCAACGAGGCCAAGGCGAAGTTCCTCGAGGACTCCCGGGTGTCGGCCGAAAGCTTCAAGCGGATCGTCGAAGACTTCCCGCACGATCCGATCGTGCCGATCGCGGAGGTCTACGCCGGCTACGCGCAGATCAAGGCGCACGCGTTCGCCGACGCCGACAAGCAACTCGCGAAGGCGATGACCGCCGGCGATCCGGCGGTGCGCGCGAAGGCCCAGCTGTTCCTCGGCATCGCGAAGAACTACGAGGGCGATCCGACGAGCGCCCGGCGCTTGCTCGCCGAGGCTGAGGGTGCGGTCGAGACCGACGACGAGCGCGGCGAGTATCTCTCGGCGCTCGCGTACGCGACGGCCGCCGGTGACAAGCCCCTCGCCGCGCTGCCGATCTTCGATCGGCTGTGGAAGCTCGCGACGCCGACCGAGAAGGCGGTGATGGTCGCGCGGATCGAGGAGCTGTGCGCGGCGGCGCCGCTGGACCAGCTGCGCGGCCTCTACGATCACATCGAACGCAATGGACCGAGCTGGGCCGTCGCGGGGAGCCAGCTCGCGGTGCGCGCGGATCTAGCGGGCGACACGAGCACGGCCGCGAAGCTACGCGCTGAGGTCGCCGAGGTTCGCGTGACGCTCGGGTTATCGAGGTCGATCACCGCGGCCGCGGTCGGTGGTGCGCCGGCGACGGGAAGCTCTGGCATCGTCGGCGCGGTCGTGCCGCTCGGCACGCAGAGCCGGATCGCGGATGCCGCGGTCGCCGGCCTCGGGCTCGCGGCGGGTGCGCCGAACGGAGCCGGCGTCGCCGCGATCGAGGTCCGTCCCGCGAAGGACAAGACCGAGGGTGAGCAGGCGGTCGATCTGCTTGCCGGCAAGAACGTGATCGCGATCATCGGCCCGATCGAGGGCGCGGTCGTCGACGCGGCCGGCGCGCGGGCGGAGGGCCTCGGCGTTCCGTTGATCTCGCTCGCGACAGCGGCGGACCAGCGGCAGTCGAGCCGGTTCGTGTTTCACATCCGGCACTCCGCCGAGGCGCGCGCTCGCACGCTCGCGCAGCGCGCGCTCGCGAAAGGCGTGCACGACTTCGCGGTGTTCGCGCCGGATAACGGTTACGGCAAGGCCGTCTCGGCGGCGTTCGCGGACGCGGTCCAGAAAGGCGGCGGCGCGATCGTGAAGACCGTGACGTACCCGAAGAATTCGAAGTCGTTCGCGAAGACCGCGAGCGAGCTCGGGACCTCGGGCTGGCAGGCCGTATTCGTTCCCGATACCGCCGACGAGCTGGCACTGGCTGCGCCCGCGATCGCCGCCGCCGGCAATATCCCGAAGGCGATGCCGTTTCCGAAGAAGGTGCTCGGCGGCCGCCCGATCATGCTGCTGTCGACCGCCGAGGATCTCAACAACGACTTCCTGACCAGCGCGGGCCGCCATGCCGAAGGCGCGCTGTTCGCGCCCGGGTTCTACCCGGACGACGCGGATCCCGCGACCAAGCCGTTCCTCGACAAGTTCATCGCCGCATATGGCCACGCGCCGAGCGCGGGCGAAGCATACGCGTACGATGCCGCCCAGCTCGTCGTCGCCGGCGGAGCGAGCGACCGAGCAGGACTCGCCAATTCCCTGGCGCGAGGCCAGTTCGCGGGGGTGACCGGCACCGTCAGCTTCGACGCGCAGCATCATCGTAGCGATCCCGGAATCGTTTACACGGTCGTCGAGGAGACCGGAAACGTGTTCGCGATTCGCACGGCCAAGTAAGTCCGCGGGAAGAAATCCCCGCGTTGTCGTTCATCGATCGCGTGGCCGAGACGGCCGCGTGGTCTTTCCCCTCATCCGGAAAGAGGACTCGATGAAGAGGCTATTCGCTTGGAGCGCGGTCGCAGCTACTGCGATCGGCATTGCTTGTTTCCTGATCGCACCCGCGTTCGTCATGTCCGCGGGCTGCTGCCCTGGCTCGAGCTGCGGGTCGGGGCCTTCGACGGGAAGTGGAGGTGACGAGGGCGGCTGTGGCGCCGTCGGCCACGTCTGCTGCGAGGGCAAGTGCAACGACGCGACGACGCTGGTCTGCACGAACCCGGAGAGCGCGAGTCTCTCGCGCTGCGAGACCTGCGGTGGGGAAGGCCAGGCTTGTTGCGCCGGCAACTCCTGCCACCCCGACGCCCCGAACTGCACGGACGCCTACAGCGGAGGCAAGCTCACCTGCCAGAGCATGGCGCCTCCCGGCGCGAAGGCACCGTCGACTCCGGCGCCGAACTGACGACGAGCCGTGGTATACGCGCCGCGTGGGATTCTCCGTCGGAAATCGCTTGATCGCGGCGCTCGATGCGCCGAGCCGCGCTGACGCCGACATGCTCGTCGAGAAGCTGGAAGGCGTGCCGAGCTGGGTGAAGATCGGGCTCGAGCTGTTCTGCGCGGAAGGTCCGGCGATCGTCCGCGACTTCACGGCGCGCGGGCTCTCGGTGATGCTCGACCTCAAGCTGCACGACATCCCGGAGACGGTCGCCCGCGCGACGGCGAAGGTCGCCGGGCTCGGCGCGGGCTTGCTGACGGTGCACGCGGCCGGTGGCATCGCGATGCTCGAAGCGGCGGTCCAAGCTTCGGGCGGGATGCGTGTGCTGGCGGTGACGGTGCTGACCTCTCTCGACGACAGTGACCTCGCGCAGGTCGGATCGATCGGGCCGGTTCCAGATCTGGTGAAGAAGCGCGCGCAGCTCGCGGTCGCGAGTGGATGCCATGGGATCGTCGCGTCGCCCCACGAGGTCGCGATCGTGCGCGAGGTAGTGCCAAAGGAATTCTTGATCGTCACGCCCGGCGTGCGGCCCGAGGGCAGCGCGGCCGGTGATCAGAAGCGGGTGATGACCCCGCGCCAGGCGCGCGCTGCGGGCGCGGACCTCGTGGTTGTGGGACGGCCTTTGCGCGCCGCTGCGAGCCCGGCTACTGCCGCGCGCGCGATCGTCGAAGAGCTCGCGTAGCCATGCCGGGATTCAAGGATCGGATGCGTGGTGGCAAGCCCGGTGCGCGGCCGGCGCGCGATGATCGGCGCCGCGAGGATCGGCCGCCGCGTGCGGAGCGCGCGCGAGACGATCGGCCACGCGACACGCGCCCGCCGGAAGTGCGTGACGCGAGCGCGCGCCCGGTGCGTGCCGACGACCGTCGCCCGAACGACCGGCGTCCCACCGACCGCCGCCCGACCGACCGCCGCCCGACGGACGGCCGTCCCACCGACCGCCGCCCGACGGACGGCCGTCCCACCGACCGCCGGCCGGATGACCGCCGGCCCGACAATCGCCGCCCCGACGATCATCGTCTCGACCACTCCGAGGAGCGCCGCTCCGACGAGCGCCGGGACGACGCTCCGCCGCGGCTCGCGCGGATCAACGGTCCGGGTGATCGCGTCGTGTATGGCGCTGGTCCTGTACGCGAGCTGATCAACCGCAATCCGCAGCGCGTACGCGCGATCTGGGTCGACCCCCGGCGCGCCGATAAGAGTGCCGGTGATCCGGTCGCGCAGGTCGTGACCTACGGGCGCCAGGCGAGCATCCCCGTCGAGGATCGCGAGCGCGACCACCTCGATCGCGCGGCCGAGGGCGGCCGTCACCAGGGCGTCGTCGCGTGGCTCGGCCCGTTCGCCTATGCACCGCTCGACAAGCTGATCCTGCACGACGAGCCCGCGATGTTGATCGCGCTCGACAGCGTCGAGGATCCGCGCAACCTCGGGGCGGTGCTGCGCTCGGCTTACTTGCTCGGCGCGCATGGCGCGATCATTCCAGAGCATCGCGCCGCCCAGGTCACGCCGCTCGTCGCGAAGGCATCCGCCGGTGCGTCGGAGCTCCTGCCGATCGCGCTCGTGCCGAACCTCGTGCGTGCGCTCGAGGAGCTACGCGAGATGGGCGTGTGGCGGATCGCGGTGCACGCGGCGCCGAACGCGCAGCGCATCGATCAGATCGACGGCACGATGGCGCACGTGCTCGTGCTCGGCTCCGAAGGAAGTGGCGTGCGGCCGCTCGTCGCGAAGCACTGTGACTTCCACGCGGTGATTCCGATGCAGCGCGCCGGCGTCGGTAGCTTCAACGTGTCGGTGGCAGCTGCGCTTGCGCTGTACGAGCTGCGTCGGCAGCGGCCGCCCCGCGGGCCATGAAGTAGATCGCGAGCGAGATCACGCCCGCGATCAGCTCGAACCACGACTCGAAGCGGTTCATGTGAAGCGTCGTGTACAGCCACGTCGACGTCGCCGGCAGGAAGCCGAGGGTCGCGAGCACGACCATGCCGATGCCGGTGATCAACACGAACAGCGCCTCGGCGCCGAACCGCGCGAACCCGAAGCCGAGCAGGCCGACGCCCAGGTTGAGACCGACCGCGTGGATGCGGTTCGTGGGCAGCGGGCCGATGTCGTCGGTGAACAGGCCGATCGCTCCGCCGAGCACGAGGAACGCGGAGACGGCGAGGGCCCACCAATCGATCAGCTTCAAACGCACGCAGATCGAGCATACCCCGAACCCACCTGTGCGCGACTTCTGCGCCCGCCGGCGTTCCGGAACGTCTGGCTACGCCTCGATCTTTTCGAGGAAGCTCGCCTTGAGCAGCTTCTCACCGTGGACCGGGAAGAACGTGTAGATGCTGTCGCCGACGACGCGCACCACTTCACCTTCGCCCCACCGAGCGTGGCGCACGATGTCGCCCTTCTCGAGCGGCCCGAACACGGGGCGCTTTACCCGCTCGATCTTGAGCGCGCGGCCACGTCCCGCCGTATGGCGGCGCCGCATCGCTTCCTCGAGCAGTTGCTTGCGCATCTCCGGATCGCCACCGCGGCGCGCCGTGATCTCGTGCGCGACCGTATCCGGATCGCGAGCCGGCGGCGGGGCATGGCGCGAGGCGCGCTGGCAGTTATCGCAGGTGCCACACGCCGGCGCGTCCTTGTAGCCGAAGTACGTCACGAGCAGGCGGGTCCGGCACAGGTGCGATTGCGAGTAACGCAGCATCGCGGCGAGGCGAGCGCGATCTTGTGCGCGCTTTTGCTCGTAGCGGTTCGCGGCGCGCGCGAGGTCCTCGATGCTCGGCGGCTCGAGCGCGAGCGGCGCGAACCGGGCGCCCGGCGCTTCGGCCGCGAAGCCAACCTCTTTCAAGAACGACAGGACGACGCGCGCCTTCTTCGCAGGCGCATCGGCGCGCTCCGCGATGTCCTTGACCGACACGAACACCGGATCGTGATCGTCGGTCTCGGGCAGCGCGACCAGACCACCGGTGGCGTGGACCAGCGCCTCGGCGACCGCGCGCGTCTGTTCGGGAGTCGGATAGCGCCCGCCGAGGAAGAAGCTCTGGATCCGTTTGTCCTCGGGCTGGTAGAGCAGCACGCAGTCCGCTGGAGCCCCGTCGCGGCCCGCGCGGCCGGCTTCCTGGTAGTAGCTCTCGAGCGAGCCCGGGAAGTTGTAGTGGATGACGAAGCGGAGGTCCTGCTTGTCGACGCCGAGGCCGAACGCGTTCGTCGCGACCATCAAGCGTGGCTCGCCGCGGTCCATGAATGCCGACTGGACGCGCTCGCGATCCTTCGCGCGCATCCGGCCATGATAGCGCCCGCACTCGATGCCCTGCGACCACAAGAAGTCGGCGAGCGAATCGACGGTCTTCACGGTCGCGGCGTAGATGATGCCGCAGCCTTGCTGGCGCTCGATCAGGCGCATCAGCATCGCCTGCTTCTTGCGCTCGCTCGACGCTTTGATCACGTGGTAGCGCAGGTTCGGGCGATCGAGCCCGATGTCGATCACCGACGCATCGGCATCCGACAAGCCCAGCTGCGCGAGGATGTCGTCCTTGACCTTCGGCGGCGCGGTCGCGGTCAGTGCGAGCACCGGCGGCTTGCCGAGCGCGCGCACGGCTTCGCCGAGCCCGAGGTAAGCGGGACGGAAGTCATGTCCCCACTGCGAGATGCAGTGCGCTTCGTCGACGACGAACAGCGCGACGCGGACCTTCGTCAGGTGATCGCGAAACCGCGGTTCGCCGAGTCGCTCGGGCGTGACGTATGCGATGCACGGCCGGTTCTCCGCGAGCCGCGACAGCGCCGCTTGTTCGTCGCGCGGCGTGAGCGTCGAGTCGAGGCGCAGCACTTCGATATCGAGCTCGGCGAGCTTGTCGTACTGATCCTTCATCAGCGCGATCAGCGGCGAGACGACCAGCGTGACGCCATCGAGCTCGAGTGCAGGCAGCTGGTAGCACAGCGACTTGCCCGCGCCGGTCGGCATGATCGCGAGCGTATCGATGCCGGCGAGCACGTTGCGAATCGCGAGCGCTTGGCCGGGCCGGAACTCGTGGAGGTTGAACCGGCGGCGCGCGAGCTCGAGCATGTGCGCGTCGATCGATTCGGCATCGCCGGATAGATCGAGTGCATCGACCGCGTCGCCCGAGATCGTCGGGTCATCTGGATCGATGACGACCGTGTCGGGAGCATCGACAAGCTTCAGCTCGTCCGTATCGAGCTCGTCCTCCTGCACCGGCTCGGCGACCACCCGCCGGGCCTGGATCGGCTCCAACGAATCGCGCGTGCCGCGCGCGAGCTTGGTCGGCTTCTCCGGTGTTGGAGCTTTGACTCGCGCCTCCAGCGGCGGCCCAGCTTCCGGCGAAGCGCGCCGTCTAGTGCGCTTCTCCTCTGGCTGGCGATTGGACATCAAACATTACTGTGCCGGTGAAACTGCAGCCCTGGCAAGCGAAACCGGGCTTGGGAGTAAAGTACGGGTGAGCGGACGCGCACAGACTGCAGCGTGAACAATCGTTGCCATTTCGGCGAGGTAGCGACGCGTCACTTCGATTGTAGGAAGCCTTCCGCTTTTAACAACTCGGCGGTCAACACCGCGCCGCCCGCAGCGCCGCGCACCGTGTTGTGCGAGAGCGCGACGAACTTCCAATCGAAGATCGCGTCCTCTCGCAACCGTCCGATCGACACCGCTTGGCCCGCGCCGAGATCGCGATCGAGCCGGGTTTGCGGACGGTTATCGTCCTCGAAGTAATGCAAAAACGGCTTCGGCGCGCTCGGCAGACCGAGCTGCTGCGGCTTGCCAGAGAATTCCTTCCACGCCGAGAGGATCTGCTCCCGTGCCGGCTTCTTCTCGAACTGCACGAACACGGCTGCCATGTGACCGTCGCTCACTGGTACGCGGATGCATTGCGCGCTGATCGCCGGCGCCTTCGCCGTCACGATCTTGCCGCCTTCGATCGAGCCCCAGATCTTGAGCGGCTCCTGCTCGGACTTCTCTTCTTCACCTTTGATGAAGGGAATGACGTTGTCGACCATCTCGGGCCACGTCGCGAGCGTCTTGCCGGCGCCGCTGAGCGCCTGGTACGTGGCCACCGCGATCTTCTGCGGTCCGAACGCGAGCAGCGGATGGATCGCGGGCACGTAGCTCTGGAGCGAACAGTTCGGCTTCACCGCGATGAACCCGCGCCTGGTGCCGAGACGCTTGCGCTGCGCTTCGATCACCGCCATGTGGTGCGAATTGATCTCCGGCACCATCATCGGTACGTCGGGCGTCCAGCGATGCGCCGAGTTGTTCGAGATCAGCGGCGTCTCGGCGCGCGCGTACGCTTCTTCGAGCTTCGCGGTCTCGTCCTTCGCCATGTCGACCGCGCAGAACACGAAGTCGACTTGACTCGCGATCGACGCGACATCGGACGCGTTACCGACCGTGAGCCGCGCCGTGCTCGCAGGTATAGAGGTGGGCATCGTCCACCGGCCCGCGACGGCGTCTCCATACAGCTTACCGGCGGAGCTAGGGCTCGCGGCCACGGTCGTGACCTCGAACCACGGATGCTCCGCGAGCAACGCGACGAACCGCTGGCCGACCATGCCGGTCGCACCGAGGACACCGACGCTGAGCTTCTTCATGTTCTGTCCTTCTGCCAAGTCACGCGGACGATAGCAAATCTGCGAGACTTCGCTCGTGATTTGGTTGTGGCTCTGGATAGCTCCGATCGTCGGAGGTTCCGACGACGCGGGCGATCCTGCAGTCGTCGACGTCACGATCGCGGGCGGCCAGTGCTCGGGCGTCGTCGTCGCGCCACGCGTCGTCGTCACCGCCGCGCACTGCATCGCCGACGGGCCGGGTCTGGCCGGCGATGCGAACGTCGTCGAGGTCTGGGTCGACCGCTACTACGACGGTGGCGTCGATCACGATCTCGCTGCGCTCCGCCTGGATCGCGATGCCGGCGTCACGCCGCTGGCTATCTCAGCGCCGCAGCTCGGCGCCGTTCACCTCGTCGGGTTCGGCGCGACCGCACCGAACGGCCCGCGTGGAACCCGCCACGCGATCGATACGCAGATCATCGAGGTCGATCCGCGCTCCGCACGCGCGGGCGGGGCAGGGATGACGACCTGCACCGGCGACTCCGGCGGGGCCGCGATCGATCCATCGGGTGCGCTGGTCGGCGTGATCACGGCCGGTGATGATGGGTGCACGACGGCGTCCTTCCTCGTCCGTCCCGATTCCGAGCCGCAGCTCGCCGAAGTGATCGCCGCGTGGAGCGCAGCGACGCCGCCGACCGATCCGTGTGACTTCGAGGGCACGTGCGCCGCCGATTGTCCGATGGTCGATCTCGATTGCCCGCTCGGCGGCCTCGCCGGGGCGACGTGCGCGGCCGCGACAGGCTGCGAGAGCCGGTTGTGCATCGGCGACGATCGTGGCGAGTTCTGCTCGGCGAGCTGCGCGATCGCCGCCGATTGCCCCGCACCGCTCGATGCGTGCAGCGCCGGTACGTGCACCTACGCGCACGGCACGCCCGGGATCGCGGGCGCGCGCTGTCACGCCGACGCCGACTGCCGCTCCGGGTTGTGCGATGTCGACGCGCAGCTCTGCACGGTGCCGTGCGGTGCGAACGATGCCTGCCCGACCGGGCTTGCTTGCGAGCCGGTGCGCGCGCAGCGTGCGTGCACCGAGCCGGGTGGTTGCGCGATCTCAGGCGGCGGCTCCTGGATGATCTTCGTGATCGCGGTGCTCGCCTATCTGATGCGAAACGGGCAGACTCGCGCCGCATGCCTTTGCTCGACGGTCTCGAAGTTTATGCGTCCTCGATCCATGGCTATGGTTGCCGCACCACGCGCCCTTTCGCGAAAGGCGACACGGTGTGCTTCGGCGACGGCGTGCTCTATCGCGAAGATGACGACTTCGATGACACGTACGCGCTGATCCTTCCGGAGGAAGACTCCGGGCTCGGCTGCGATCTGTTCTGGGATCTGGTCGATCAAACGCGCTGGTTCAATCACTCGTGCGATCCGAACAGCGAGGTCCTGTCGAAATGGGACCACGAAGCGAAGACCGTGCGCGCGTGGTGGATCGCGTTGCGTGACATCGCGGTTGGCGAAGAGATCACGTACGACTACGGCTTCGTCGCCGATGTCGCGGAGGTTTGCGCGTGCGGCGCTGCCAACTGTCGTGGGCTAATTGTCGATCCGGAAGAGGCGAACAAGGTCGCTCCCGAGCTCCGTCACTATCTGCGACTCGCGAGCTAACAAGCGGCGTTACAGTTTGGTCGATCCGGGCGTGGCAGAGGTCGGACCAGCGCGATCTTCCTCGGATATTCGTTGCGTCGCTGTGGGGTGAAGTGTGTAAGGTGAGCCCACTTTCACCGGTGCTCTCTTGTTGCTAGGTGTCGAACGGATTGGCAGGTATCAGGTGCTCGGTCATCTCGCATCAGGCGGGATGGGCCAGGTGTACCTGGCGAAAACCACGGGGCTCGGCGGCTTCGAGCGCCACGTCGTCGTCAAGACGCTCGACGTCGCGGACGACGAAGATCAGTTCGTCACCATGTTCCTCGACGAGGCGCGCCTCGTCGGAGCGCTCCATCATCAATACATCGCCCCGGTCTACGAGGTCGGTTGCGATGAAGACGGCCGCTACTTCATCGTCATGGATTACATCCACGGCGAGACCGCCGAGGCGGTGTGGAAGCGCAGCCACGAGGGCGACGCGCCACCGATCCCGGTCGCGTTCTCGCTGTCGGTCGTCTACGCGATCGCGTCCGCGCTCGACTACGCGCACAAGCTGTGTGGCCGCGACGGCATGCCGCTCGAGATCGTCCATCGCGACGTCTCGCTGTCGAACATCATGATCGGCTACGAGGGCGGCGTGAAGCTGATCGACT
>JBDUAS010000159.1:0-16108 GCA_040004535.1 Deltaproteobacteria bacterium | reverse complement strand
ACTACTACGCGAAGGCCGCACGCTGGGATCTCGACCCGATGGCGTTCGGCGGCAATCCGCGGATCGGCGTACAGCTCGATACCTATTGCATCTCGTGCCACAGCGACGAGCCGGCCCGGCGCTTCACCGATCCGTTGCCGCCCGGCATCGGCTGCGAGCGCTGCCACGGACCGAGCAAGCAGCACATCGCATCGCTGCGCGCCGAGGACACGTTCGGCCCGAAGCAGCATCCGAGCGCACGCCGCCAGCTCGAGGTCTGCGCGCAGTGTCATCAATCGACGTTCCCGGTGCTCCGCGAGGGTCGCGACCACTTCGACTTCCATCCCGGCGAGCAGCTCGACGCGATGCGCGTCAACTTCCTCGCAGATCCGGCGGAACAGGATCGCGTGAAGCTGCTCGATCACGCCGAGCGTCTCGTGCGCAGCCCGTGCTGGCGCGGTGCTCGAGAGAAAATGACGTGCACGACCTGCCACGATCCACATACGAGCTCGCTCGAGAAGGACGCCGCATGGTGGGACGGCAAATGCCTGCAGTGCCACGACCGCACCGCGTGCACTGATACCAAAGCTCATCGCGACGCCGCCGGCGATCACTGCACGCCTTGTCACATGCGCTCGGGCACGACGTCGAACGTGCCGCTCGTCACCGTCACCGATCACTGGATCCAGAAGCGGCCGCCGCCGATCAAGTCCGGGCCGACGGAGCCACCGCGCTCGCTCGTCGCGTGGTCGATGCACCTAGGCGAGCCAGTGCCCGATGGCGGCGCGTCGGCGCTCGCGCACGCGGATGCAGGACTCACCGACGAGGGAACCCGGCTCGCGGTCGCGGCTATCGCGAAGCAGCCGACCGCGCAGCTCTGGGATCTTCTCGCGAACGCGTATCTCGCACGCCGCCACACGCGCGAAGCCGGCCTCGCGTATCGCGCCGCGCTGAATCTCGATCCCGACGACACGGGTGCGCTGTTCGGTTACGCGCGCGTGATGCTCGACGCGAAGCAATCTGCAGAAGCGCAGCACGCATTCGACCGCATGCTGCAGCTCGATCCCGACGACGTCGCCGCGCTCGAGACGCTCGGCATCGATCGCTATCGTAACGACGAGCGCGCGAAGGCCGTCGAGCTGTTTCGACGCGCCGCGAACACGGGACGCGCGAGCGGCATCACGTACGTCGGGCTCGCGCTCGACGCTCGCGGCGATGCCAAACAGGAGCTCGCGTGGCTCGAGAAGGCATGGCGTGCGGAGCCTCGCGATCGCTGGATCCTCGACGAGCTCGACGCGGTTTCCGGAGTGCTCGGCGACCCGAAGCTCAGCACCGAAACCTCGCGCCGACGCGCTGCGATCACGCCTGTCGCAGGCAGTGCGGCGAGTGCATGGATTCCCGTACAGAACCGTCGTCATTAAACGTGGGCACGGGTGTGTCCGCGGTGAAGTACTTCACAGAAATTACGTCGTCCCAGCGCGTCAAGTAGCTGAACCCTCGTTCACGCAATGGAAAGATCGTGGTTGCGCCTACACGATCGACTCGTGCAGCGTCGTAAGTGGGGATTCGTTCGGGTAGCGGTTCGACCTCATCAAACTTCGACCTGGGGGCACTGATGACGAAGCTGACGATTCTCGTTCCTCTGATCTGCGCAGTCGGTTGCACTTCGAGTGTAGACACTCGCACACCGGTATCGGACCTGAACCAGGGTCTGAACATGCTCGATACGGCCGACGCATCGTGGGGCGTGACCGCGGCATTCCGCGAGAACGACCATGCGGTGTACCTCGAGCAACGCGTCGGCGCGATGAAGCCGCAGGCGTACCGCGACGAGGCGCCGAACGAACCGGCAAACGAGATCGACATGCGCTTCGTGGACGAGAACGGCAACACGTTCTTCGTCCAGCGCGGCGGCGACGGTTACGTCGACCCCACCTGGGCGCAGGAGATCAACGACTCGCTCCGACATGCCGTTCCGGACGCCGATCGGATTCGCGACTTCGGCCTCGCGCAGAAGGCCGCCGGCGCGTTCGCGAACGTCGCGAACACGCAAGCCGAGCTCGCGCCGTTCGCCTTCCATGCGTCGCAATATGCGGCGCGCCCGATTCCGTCCGAGGATCCGGTGATGCAAGCGAAGGTCGCGAAGATCGAAGCGGCGCGCCCGGCCGACGCGGCGTACGACAACTATGGCTTCGGCGGATCGTATTGGTTCGAAGGCGACCTCTACGACAAGGGCACGAGCTGCGTGTTCTGGTACTGCCCTGCGAAGCACTCCAGCGTCGCGATGTGGGCGTACCAGACGAGCTGGACGCTCGCAGTCATCGCGTGCAACCACGGCTCGTGCGCGGGCAACAGCAACATGCAGTACGAGTGCTACTCGAACTCGGGTTCGTGGCGGGACAACGTCACGCTGTCGGCCGAGACAAATGGCGACACGTCGATCGGCGGCGGCTGTCTCACCAGCTACAGCTGGAACAGTGGTGGCTACAACCACCTCTGCAACGACGACTCGGCGTACGAGCTCTGGCAGATCAAGAACGGTGGCCCCGGTGGCGGCTCGCTCGACACGAACGGCGACGGCTACAACTTCGTGTACACCGGCCCCGGCACCGGCGGTAACGGCAGCTGGGTCAACTACGCTTGCACGTGCGCGTACAACAATGGCTGCGACAACGACTGGTCGCGCCCGATCTGCCCGTAAGCTACGGCCATGAAGAAGCCGCTCGCCATCGCAGCGAGCCTCGCTGTGATCGCGGCCGTGATCATCGTGGTGGTGGTCCGTAGGAACCACGGATCCCACCACCACCACGATTCAGGCAAGACCTCGAGCGTCGAGGCCGTCGGCATCGACCAGACGGATACGTCGGTGTCGATGATGGCGATGCTGAACGCACCGGACCAGGCAACCCCGTGCCTGACCGCGTTCGCCGCCATCGAAGCCGAACGCGCAGCGATGAAGCTGCACGACGGCAAGTCGCTGTTCAAGTGGGTCGCGCCGAAGGACGCGTTCGTCGCGGCCTGCCAGGAGCTCCCTGTCGCGCAGCAGCAGTGCATGGCGCCGCGCTACCGGCGCGATCATGCCGAGGAGTGCCAGAAGAACCGGCCGATGCCCGCCGTGCTCGAGAAGATGTACGCCGGCGAGCCCATCGTCGAGCCCAACTACGAACATCAGTGAGGCGGGCTAGCTGCGCGTCGTCTAGGGCAAGCACGGGCACGCTCGCGAAGATGAAGTAGAACAGCGGAGGCACCTCGAGCATCGCGATGATGCCGAGGAAGAACAACTCGTAGACGACGAGCGCGGCCAGGCGCGTGCGGCGCACGAGCAACAGGATCGGCGTGCCGAGCTCGACGGCCAGCGTGCCCCACGTGAGCAGCGTCGACATCACGGGACCGTGGAGGATCGGCAGCGCCGCGACCCAGTCGCGGACCATGAAGCCGTGGGGATACGCGAGCACGATGCCCATCTCGTTCGACCACGGCCAGCCGGCGAGCAGCTTCTCGACCCCGGAGAACAACACCGCGAGAAGGATCTGAAACAGGATCAGGCTGCCCAGCAGGCTCGGCTCGCGTTCACCCGACGCGCGCGGCGCGTAGGCGTTCGCACCACCGCCGCAGATCATCCAGAGCAGCAGGATCGCCCACGCCGGGACCAGCGCGAGCGTCTGGAGATGGATGCTGTTGAAGCTCGCGAACGCGTAGCAGCCGAAGCCCGCGACGAGCGCGGCGATCCGCGGACGAATCCCGGCGATCGCGGCGACGAGCGCCAGGAGCGTGACGATCGCGAACACGCGGACGAGCGCGGGTGGCGTGTGAGACAGGTGAGAGAACAGCCAGTGGTTCCACGCGTCGGTGCGAACGGCGCCGCGGCCATAGCCGACGTCGAGCCAGATCAGCGACGGTGCGAAGTGGAGGAGCAGGCCCGTGAAGAACGCGATCCGCACGACCGCGATCGGGCGGGGATCGCGCGTGCCCTCGAACGGGGCGAACAGCTTAGCGGCGTCCACCACACACCTCCGTCGTTGCCATCGCGGGATGGTCGCGGTCGACGTCGACCTGATAGCCGTCGATGAAGATCGTGATCTGGTCGTCGCGCGAGGTCAGCGCACGGTTGCAAAGGTCGCGCAGGTAGGTCGCCGAGAACATCGCGTCGAGCGCGACGCGCGCGCGCTTGTAGCCGAACGCCGGGCGCGGATCGAGGTCGGCGAGGTCGTGGCGCTCGCCGTCGGCGCGCGCATACGTGTAGACCGGCACGCGCTTCGGGTTCGCGTTGAACATGACGTAGCCGTACTGGAGCTGCGGCAGCGGCAGATCGATCGTGTGACCGACCGCGCGCTCGGCGACGGTATGAGCGAGTGCCCCGGCGAGGCCGAGCAGGATCCACACGACGACGAAGATCCGGCGCGCGATCACGAGCCGAGTCATGGAACGAGCGTCTCCAGCGCGTGGATGAACTCGGGCGAGATCGCCGGATTCGTGCGCGCGGCGTCGAGCAAACTCTCCTCGTGGCTGCGCACGTACACCTCGTCGCCGGCGAGCGCGGCGTGGAGCTCGCCGATCGCCTCGGAGGTCCGGTTGCGCTGGGCGAGCATGAACCCGAGGTTCATGTGATCCGACGCGCGCAGGGTCGGCGCGCTGCGTTGCGCGGCGATCGCGGCGTCGAGGTCGCCGAGCTGGGTGAGCGTCTGGACGACCTTGCGAAGCGCGCGCGGATCGGTCGGGTCGGCGGTGGCAGCGCGTTGCCATGCCGCGATCGCATCGCGACCTTCGAGACGGTTGCCGAGCTCGAACCAGGCACGCGCATCGTTCGGGTTCTGCTCGGTCGCGCGGGTGAAAGCGGCGCGTGCGGCAGCGGGGTCGGTCGCCGCGAGCCCGCGGTAGAAGTCCGCTTCGCCCGCGAATGACTGCGACGTCTCCCAGGTCGGCACGTTCGTGACGACGATGCCCGCGGCGAGCGCGGCGAGCGCGATCCCACGGGCACGGGCGGGCCAGAGGGCGATACGAAAGGCCCCGGCGCCGGCGAACAACGCGAACAACGGTAGCGCGGGTGCTCGGTGACGCGACGAGACAAAGAACACGATCGTCGTCACCGCGAGCGTCACGAGCAGCGCGAGTGGTGCGGCGAGCCGGCGGCGCTCGCGCCACAGCGCGACGATGCCGAGTAGTCCGAGCGGGACGAGCAACGCGTCGGGGAACGCGAGCGGCCGCGGCCAGACGAGTGCGGAGAGCACGCCACTGCGCGCGGCGTAGATATCGGTGTCGCGCGGAATCTCGGTCCCGTTCACGAACAGGTACGTCTTCCTCGCGAGGAGCCCAGCCTCGCTGATCGGATGCGATGCGGCGAACCCGAGCGCGCGGTGGCTGAAGTAGGTCGAGGCGGCGCCGGGCTGCGGGCTGCCGTGGCGGTTCGGCTCGCTGGTCAACAGCTCCCACTCGCGGCCCGGCCGCATCGCCATGGTGTGCTCGTAGTCGGCGTTGTTGCCGAGAAACAGGTTCAAGCCGCCGTTCGCCGAGACGAGCACGAGCTCGCCGTGCTGGTGGTTGTGGCAAGTCACCGGCGCGATCGGGAGGATCACGCCGGCGACGAGCGCCGCGATCGCGATCGGTTTCTTGATGAGGATCGCTGCGACGATCACGAAAGGCAGAATCGTCGGCGAGAACACCGCGGAGATTCCGAGCGCGAGCCCGGTCGCGAACGCGGCGAGCGGCTTGCCATTGTCCGTGGCGCGCAGCAATAACCACAGCGCGAGCAGATCCCAGAACACGATCCAGGTCGCGGGTAACAGCTCGTAGCACTCGAACACGAGGACGCCGTGGACCGCGGTGATCGCGGCTGCGACCAGGCCGACGCGCGGATCGAAGAGCCGGCGGCCGATCAAGAACACGATCCCGCAGCTCGCGACAGACACCAGAATCTGGATCAGGCGCGCGACGACCAGGTCGTTCGAGACCTCGAACGTCGCGGCGAGCGTGTAGATGATGCCCGGCGGTTGCCAGTACGGGCGCGGATCGCCGTGGCCCTCGACGAGGGAGTGCGCGGCCTTGACGTATTCGTCCTCGTCGAGCACCGGGTGCGCGAACAAGGGATCGCTGCGCTGGGCGACGACGTAGGTCAGGCGCAACGCGAACGCGATCACCAGGATGGCTCCCAGGATCAGGCGCACCCGCTGCGCGGTCATCCCGATCAGTGTATCGCGTATACTGGTTCGACGAAGAAAACGCCTCACGCAGTCCCGTTCTTAGCGGCTGTAGTCGTGCTGGTCGCCGGCTTCGTCGCGATGCAGGTGATCCGGGGCGGCGAGCCGCTCGGGCTCGATCAGGGGTTGTTCGCGTGTTTCGGGCGGTGGTTGCGCGACGGCTGGCTGCCGTACCGCGATCTGTTCGACAGCAAGCCTCCGCTCCACCTCTACACGTGGGTGCTCGCGTGGGCCGGCGGCACGGCGACGTCGGCGTGGGTGTTCGAAGCCCTGTGGCTCGCCGCAACGTCGACGCTCGCGTTCGTGGTCGCGTGCAAATGGTGGGGCACGTGGGGTGGCCTCGCCGCTGCCGCGCTCGTGTTCGTCGGGCTATGGACGCCCGGGTTCGGCGGATACTGGTCGCGGCTGCAGGCCGAGGAGCTGCTCGTGTTGCCCGAGCTCGCCGCCGCGTGGTTCGCGATCAAGGCGGTCGACGACGCTCGGCCGCGGATCGCGCTCGCGTGCGGAGCGTGCGTCGGGCTCGTGGGGCTCTATAAAGTCCCCGGGCTCGCCATCGCCGGCGCGTGGCTCGCGCTGTGGCTCGCGAGCCTGCCGCGGCGCGAGGCCGTCCACCGGATCGGATACGCGACGCTCGGCGGGTTGATCCCGTGGCTGGTCGCGAGCGCGTGGTTCGCCGCGCACGGCGCGCTCGGCGTGTTCGTCGATAGCGTGTTCGTCTATCAGCGCCACTGGATCGTGATGATCGATCCGCCGTGGGGCGACATCGTCCATCAATTCGTCGGGACGGCGGAGCACGAGCTCGCCCCGTTTCTCGTCGCCGCGGTCGCCGGCATCGTCCTCGCGTGGTGCGATCAGCGGGCGCGCGCGATCTGCCTCCTCGCGTGGATCGGCTGCACGGCGGTCGCGGTCGTGCTCCAGCGCCAGCTCGCCGGCTATCACTTCTTGTTGCTGGTGCCCGGCCTCGCGTTCGCCGCTACTGCAGGCATCACCGGACTCGCCGCGAAGCGCTCACCGATCGCACTCGCGATCCTCGCGGCGATCGCGTTGTTGTTCGTGCGTGCCGGCGTCGACTGGGCGCGCGCCTACAGCACCGACGACTACACCCGCGAGGCGTTCTCGCCCACCGCACAGCGCGAGGTCGCCGCATATGTCGCCGCACACTCGCAGCCGAGCGAGGGCCTGCTCGTGTGGGCGCTGGCCCCCGGCATCTACGCGCTCGCGGACCGTCACCCGGTGACGCGGTTCCCGTTTCACCGCCTGTTGCTCACCGACGCGCGGCTCGCCCACGAGGTCCCCGGACGCGAAGCCCGGCGCGCCGAGCTACTCGCGCGGATCGCCGTCGATCCTCCGGCGCTCGTCGTCCTCGGCAACCACGACGCGAATCCGTTCGAGCCCGACTCGATCACGAGCCTGCTCGGGTTTCAGGCGCTCTCTACGATCGTGCAGCGCGACTATCACGAGGTCGCGCGGATCGACCGCTTCGTCGTCCTCGCGCGCAACGGAGCAGGCCCGCCACGATGATCACGAGCCCCGCCGGCTCGCCACCTCCGGTCGCGCAACCGCTGCAGCCGCCGCCGGGCTTCGCGAAGCAATCGAGCTCGAGCCCGCTGCCGCTGCACTCGTAGCCGGCCGGGCATGCGGAGGCATCGATCAAGCAGCTGCGCGTGCACACCATCTCGCGGCACAACCCCGTCGAACAGGTCGTGCCGTCGGTGCAGGGCGAGCCCAACGCCCCCGGCGACGGCTCGGGATAGCGGCAGCCGTCGGAAGCACACATCATCGTCGCCGGGCAATCGGAGTCGTGCGTGCACGCCTGCGAACAGAAAAAGACATCCGGATCGTCCTTCGTCACGAGGCACGCGCCGTTCGCACACTCGCCTTCGTAGAGGCACGCGCGACCGGTCGCTTGGGTGCCCGAGCCCGTCGCGGTGAGGTAAGGCATCACGAAGTCAGCGAGCGCGACATCGATGCGCGCGTACACCGCGTGGTCGCTGCACGCGATATCGCCTCGGCTCGCGACGGCGACGACCGAGCCCCCGAGCAGCATCGGGCCGCCCGAATCACCGTGGCAAGGTTGTGCGGGATCGGGCATCGCGGTGAGCTCGGTCGGCTGAACGTCGGAGACCTTTGCGGTGCCGGACCGCTTGGTCCCACCGTCGGTGGCGGTGCTCGTGGTCGTTCCAAACCCGACCGTCCCGACGGTGGTGCCGACCGGTCCATCACCCGGTCCCATCGCGATCTCGCCGCCGGGCGATGCTTCGCGCAGCGTGAGCATCGCGAGATCGTTTGCGAGCGTCGCCGAATCGAACGCCGGATCGACCTGCGCACCGGAGATCGAGATCAACGTGCCGGTCGTGACATCGGTGCCGAACAGCGCGCGCAACTCGAGCGGCACGCGCCCCGCGACGCAGTGCGCGGCGGTGATCGCAGTGTGCGCTTCGATCACGGTCGCGGTGCAACCGACGTTACCGGCGGCGGCGACCAGGCCGATCACTGCAGGGTCGCCGGTATCGACGGAGCCATTCGTGATCGCCTGGGCCGCCGCGCCGACCTGGGTCGCGCAGCCGGCGATCATCAACAGCAGGAGTCGAATCACGCGGCAATCGGCAGGCGGATCGTCACGGTCGTGCCCTTGCCGAGCCCATCGCTGACGATCGACATCCGGCCACCGGCCGTGCCGACGAGGCGCTGGCACTGGGCGACGCCCAAGCCGGTGCCTTGCTCGCGCGTCGTGAAGAACGGCGTGCCGACCCGCTTCAACATGTCCTGCGTCATGCCGATGCCGCTGTCCTGAACCTCGAGCACGAGCATGCCGTCGGTCTCGGTCGCTTTGATCTCGACCTTGCCCTGCGGCTCGCCGCGCGCAGCGACGGCTTGCGCGCCGTTCGCGACGAGGTTGATCAACACCTGCGTCAGCTCGGTCGCCGGCATCCGCACGCGCGGCAGCTCGCGAGGACCGTCGTACGCGATGTGGGCGCGGACCTTGACCACGAGCTCCTGACACACTGACATCGCGTGGCGCAGGATCGGAAGCGGATCGGTCGCGGCCGTCATCGGATCGCGGCGCTGCTGGTTGAAGCCGCGCAGGCTCGAGATCAGCTCGTTGAGATGCTCGATCGACGCCTTGATGTCGTCGGTCATCTGCGGCAGCTCGTCGAGCATCTCGAGTGCACGACGCTTGTCGGCGCCGACCGCGGGCAGGAGGCCGTGGCGCATCAGCGGTGCGAGGTCCGCGAGCTCGCGCAGCAGCTCGACGTTGACCGCGAGCGACATCAGCGGTTGCTTGAGATCGTGGACGAGCATCGCGCTGACGCTACCGAGCGTCGCGAGCCGCTCGGTCTCGAGCAGGCGGCGATACACGGCAGCCGAGTTGCGGCTCAGCGCGTACGCCTCGGTCGCCCAGCGCAACACCTGGGACAGCTCGGTGCGCACCCACGGCTTGATGATGTAGCGGACGACCAGGCCTTCGTTGATCGCACGCAAGATCGGATCGATATCGGAGTACGCGGTGACGACCATGCGCGTCGTCTGCGGCCACCGCTCCTTGACGATCCGCAGCAACTCTTCACCGCTCATGCCCGGCATCCGCATGTCGGTCACGAGCACGGCGACTTCCTCGGCCTCGAGGACCGCGAGCGCTTCTTGCGCATCCGGGGCGACCTTGATCGTGAATTCGGACGATAGCGACTGCTCGAACACGACGCGGTTGCCGCGCTCGTCATCCACGTACAGAACGAGCGGCGTCGATCGTAAGGATGCCGAATCGCTCATACGTCCCAGTTGCCGAGCATACCGCTTTCAGCCGGGCGCTGGGCTGATATTGATCCGCTATGGCCGACTCCTGGGAACCTCCTGCTCGCGGCGCGCTGGACGACACGCCGTGGCCGACACAGCTCGTGGCCAAGGCCATCGCGCGCGATCCAGCCGACCACCGGATGCATGGCTACGCCGTGCTCGGCGATCTGGCTCGGAACTATCCGTTCTCGGACCTGACGTATCTCGCACTGTCAGGCGAGTTGCCAACCGAGGACCAATCGCGGGCATTCGCCCTCGCCCTGTTCGCGTTCGCACCCACCACCATCGCAGAGGCCCCCGCTCATGTGGCACACCTCGGCCGGATCGCAGGCGGTCGGTTCGACGCCGCCACCGGTGCGGGGTTCATGACGGCGGCGAATCACGCGCATGCGATCGTCGCGGATCAGATGGTGCTACTGGCGTGGCTCGCTGCCCCAACCGGATCGCTACCGGAGCGCGCGACTGACTCCGCAGACGCGCCGTGGCTCGCGACGCTCCTGACCGCGCTGGCCGGTTCTGTCACCAGCGTGCGCGCCGGAATGTCCCGCAATGCGGCTCGGATCGCGCTCCTGTTCGACGCAGGCCTTCGCGATCCGGAGCGCATCACCGCCGCGATCGCGTTCGCGAGCTCGCTCGGCATGCTCGCCGAGGCGCTGGTCACAGGCCCTGCCGATCTGCGCTCCTATCCCGTCAAGCTGCCTCCGTTTCACTACGTGGAGCACGACCGATGAAACCGATCGAGACCCGTGTCGCCCACACCGGGGCCGACGAGCTTCGCCTCCACGGCTATCGCGTGTTCGCGCAGCTCCTCGGTCGCACGACGACGGCGCAGGCCCTGATCTTGGGCATGACCGGCGTGCTCCTCGACGGAGAGGACGTGGTGGTGATCGATGACATCGTCACCGCGATGTCGAGCGCCGACCCACGGTTGTGGCCGTTCAAGGTCACGCGCCTAGCGAGCGCATATGGCAGCGCCGCGACCGGCCTCGCGGCGACGCTTCTTGCCGGCGAAGGCGGGATGTACGGCTCCAACCGTTTGGCGGCGGCCGCGTCCTGGCTCGTCGATCTCGCCGAGGGCGGTGCGCTGTCGGATGCCGAGCTGATCGCGGCGATTCGCGAGAGCGGCGGTGGCTTCGGCGTGTTGTATCGCGCGCACGACGAGCGGCTGATCGCATTGTCCGCTCAGGTTGTAAAAAGGCAACGCCAGAGCCGACGCTACTGGAGCCTGTGCGACCGCGCGATCAAGCTCGCGCGCGAGCAACTCCAGCTCGAAGCCCACGTCTACCTCGCACTCGCGGCGCTGTGTCTCGACCTCGGTTTTCGACAAGAATCCGTCGCCGGACTCGGCTTCGTGCTGCTGTTTCACGACGCGCTCGCGAACGCGATCGAGGGCGCCGAGCAAGCTCCGGACCTCCTTCGCCAGCTGCCATGGTCGGCGATCGCGGACCACAGCCCGCCCGCTCGCACCAGTCCGCGCTTCGGCGGTTCCCGACCGCGATAACGCCCGCGTTTTGCTATGATGCATTTTGCGGCACGCATGGAAGGGCATATGGACACCGAAACTGCTGTCCACGAGCTCCGCGTCATCGACCGCAGCGCGGGATGGGCGATGGGCGAGATCGCTCGTTGTCTGCTGGTCGTGTGGCGCGCGCAGCCAACGCCGGAGGCGTTTCGCACCCGCAACCGCGCGCTCCTCGACATGGTGGATCGCCACGGTGGTGGGTGCGCACTCGTCGAGGTCGTCGAAACGACGTCCAGGCCACCGGCCAACGAGACCCGCCGCGTAGCAATGCAGGTGTTCAAGGATCTCGGCCCGAGGCTCGCAGCGATCGGCTTCGTGATCGAGGGCAGTCAGGTCAAGCAGTCGGTGAACCGCGCGATCCTCACGACCATGATGTTCTTCGTCAAGCAGCTCCAGCCGACGAAGGTCTACAAGTCGATCACCGAGACGGTCGCGTGGGTGCGATCGCGCATCGACGGGCCGCCGGATCTCGAGCAAAGGCTCGCTCGCGGGCTCGACGAGCTCCGCCGAGGGATCCAGTCTTAGCCTAGCTCGCAGTCATGGTCGTACCTCCAGCATCCGACGAGACCAAGCGTCCCGGCGAGACGACACTCCGCCGCCAGTCGACGCACCTCGAGACCGCATCGAGCCTGATCCAGGCGATCCATGGCACGATCTCGCTCGGCGACCTGTTCGATACGCTGGTGATCAACCTGGTCGAGGTCGGCGGCTTCGTCGGTGCCGAGCTGATCATCGACGCGACCGTCGACAACCTTTCGCTCGCACATCGCGCGCGGGCCGGAGTGATCACCCGCGACGACCTGGTCGCGATCGAGACGTCCCTGTTCATCCGCGGCTACGAGCTCGGCAAGCTCAGCACGTTCACGATGGTCGCTCGCCTCGATGATCAGACCGAGCTCCTGGAGTTCGTGTTGCCAACCCTGTTCCTCGCGATCGACCACGCGGTGTCGTTCGCCGAGGTCCTCGACTATCGCGCGACGCTCGAGGCGCGTGTGGTCGAGCGCACCGCCGAGCTCGCGAAGGCGCGCGAGGAGCTCGAGCGCTCGTTCGCCGAGCTCCAGCAGGTCAAAGCCTCGCGCGATCGGTTCTTCGCAAACATCAACCACGAGATCCGTACGCCGCTGACGATGATCCAGCTCGCCGCCGACGGGATCAGCCGCACGCCCGCACTCGCGTCGACCGCGCGCCAGTACGTCGAGGAGGTCAACGCCGCGAGCCGCCGCCTGCTCCACCTCGTCGATAGCTTGCTCGTGCTCGCGGCCGGCGATGAAGGCAAGCTGCGGGTGCGGCCAACGACGTTCGACATCGCCGCGGCGCTGCAGCGGCTCGTCCGCAGCTGGGGGACGACCGCCGCACAGAAGCAGATCGAGCTCGTCTACGAGGGACCCGACGAGTGCACCGGCACGATCGACGAGACGGCGCTCGACACGATCATCGGCAACTTGGTGTCGAACGCGATGAAGTTCACCGCGCACGGCCAGATCCGCGTGCTGCTCGCGGCGAAGGCCGACACCGTCACGCTCGGCGTGCGCGATTCCGGTCCGGGCATCGATCCTGACTTCATCCCGAAGCTGTTCAGCCGGTTCGAGCGCTCGCCGAGCGCGGTCGAGAAAGGCGTGCGCGGCACCGGCATCGGCCTGTCGCTCGCGAAGGAGCTGGTCGAGCTCCAGGGCGGCACGATCGAGGTCGTCCGCCACGAGGGCACGCCGGCCGATCCCCACGGCACGACCTTCAACGTCACGCTGCCGCGCCACCAGGCGATCAGCGCGGCGCTCGATCCCGTCCCGTTCAAGGTCGTCGCGTACGAGGACTCGGAACCGGTGCGCGAGCCGGCTCCGCCACGCGATGCACCAGGCGCGACGATCCTGCTCGCCGAGGATGACGAAGGCCTCGCGCATCACATCACGCAGATCCTGTCGCAGTACTACCGCGTGATCACCGCGCCGAACGGCGTGGTCGCGCTCGAGCTCGCGAAGAAGCACGTGCCCGATCTGCTCGTCACCGATCTCGAGATGCCGGAGATGGACGGCTTCGAGCTGACGCGCCGGTTCCTCGCGCAGCAGAGCAGCTCGCTCGCGCCGGTCTTGATCGTCAGCGCGCACTCGCGGCTCGGCGAGCGCCTCGCGGGCTTCGACGCAGGCGCGGTCGACTACGTGACGAAGCCGTTCTCGGCCGACGAACTGCTCGCGCGGATTCGCTCTCAGCTCGCGATTCGCTCGCTCGCGCTCAAGCTGCACGAGACCCAGAAGCTCGCGGCGATGGGCATGCTGTCATCGGGGCTCGCGCACGAGCTGCGTAACCCTGCGAACGCGCTCGTCAACGCGCTCGAGCCGTTCTACAGCCTGCTGCCACTCAGCCAGCGCGCGGCCGATTCGCCGGGAAGCGCGCTGTTCTCGGTGATGGATGCGGCGGCGACGCAGATCCGCGACCTGTGCAAGAACATCCTCGAGTTCTCGCGTTCCGGTGGCGTGAGCAAGAAGGGCGAGGACGTGCGAGTGCTGCTGCGCCGCGCGCTGCTCGTGTTGAAGGACCGGTTCGACGTCGTCGAGCTGGTCGAAGATCTTCGCGTGACCGAGCGCGTGCGCTGCAGCGGACCGTTGATCGAACAGATCTTGATCAACCTGCTCGACAACGCCGCGTTCGCCGCCGGTTCTGGTGGCACCGTGTTCGTGAGCGCGCGGACCACGGGCGCGGTGTTCCAGCTCGATGTCTCCGACAGCGGTCCCGGCGTTCCGGCCGACCTCGGAGAGCGGATCTTCGATCCGTTCTTCACGACGAAGCCGCCTGGTCAGGGCACCGGGCTCGGCCTCAGCGTATCGCGCCGGATCGCGCTCAACCACGGTGGCGATCTCCGGATCGTGCGCGACGGCGAACGCTCGCTGTTCAGGCTCGAGCTACCGGTCTGACGTTCACGAGCAAGCCCTTGTTCGGGGTCAGAAACCGGCCGCGCCACATCGGCTTGACCACACGCTGGACGACGCGCACGTCGTAACCCGCGACGAGCTCTGCGAACACGAGCTGGAGCTCGAACAGCGCGGAGGGCATGCCGAGACAGCGGCGCGTGCCGCCGCCGAACGGGATCCATTCGTACGGCGAGAGCTTCGCGCCGATGAACCGATCGGGACGAAACGTGTCGGCATCCCCGAACACCTCGAGCTTGCGGTGCACGGCATCGAACGCGACCGTCACCATCGCGCGCGCCGGGACGTCGTAGCCGCCGAGCTGGAACGCGCGCTTCGCGATCCGGCCACTGCCGTTCGGGATCACCGAATAGAACCGCAGCGACTCGCGCACGACCGCCTGGAGATACGGACGGTCGGCGAGTGGAGCGCCGGTGCGCGCCTCTGCACGCAGCGTCGCGAGCACGCTCGGCCGCGTAAAGACGGCGTACGCCAGCCAGGTCAGCGCCATCGCGGTGGTCTCGTGACCGGCGGCGACCATCGTCAGGATCTCGTCGACGATGTCGTCGTCGCGCAGCGCCGCACCATCCTCGTTATGGGCGGCGAGCAACAGCGCGAGAATGTCCTCGCCCGATGGGGCTTCTCTGCGCCGGAGCTCGATCTCGGCGTGGAGCTCCGCCCGCGCGCGGGCGACCGCTCGCACGACCTTGCCCCACGGGCTGCGCGGCCCGAGATCGAGTTGCAGCCTCGGCATCATCAACAGCCGCGACGTCACAGCGCGCTCGGCGAACCCACGCATCGCATCCTCGAGCGCACGCCGGCGCGAGGTCGGTGTCGTCGAGAACAACGAGCGCGCGATCACGTCGAACGCGATCCGATGCATGAACGGATGCAGCGCGGTGTCGCGATCGATGGGCAACGTCGCGAGCGTGCGCTTGCACGCGTCGATCATCGCTGGCGCGAGCGCTTGCATCAGCTCGCCGCGAAACTGGGGGAGCATCAGGCGGCGTCGTTTCAGGTGTGCGTCACCGTCGAGCAGCAGCGTCGACGACCGCCCGAGGATCTTGCCGAACACCGCGATCTTCGCCTCGCCCGCGACGAGCGTGTCTTCAGGCGCGGTGTAGACCTCGCGCGCGAGCTCGGGTGTGCCGACGAACACCATGCCGGGCTCGACGAGCTTCAGCATGTAGATGTCGCCGAGCGCCTGCCGGCATCGCTCCATGTAGCCAATCGGATCGCGCAGGTAGCGAATGCGCTGCACGATCGGCGCTTCGCGCGGAGTGGGTACTGCTGTCACGGCTAGTTGACGACGCGCGTCGCTACGGCGGGTGGCCTCGCGACGACCATGGGCACGCCTGCCGGCGCCATTGCCGCGACCCGATCCTTACCCCGCATGCGAATCGCCGGATCGATACGGACGTCGACGACGACCGGACCCGGGTAGCTGTGCAACATCTCTTCTACTTCTGCGAGCTGGTTCGTGCCGTCGACGAGCACGGTCATCGCACCGAGCCCGCGCGCGATCGCGCAGACGTCGAGGGGACCGGTCGGCCCGGTCGCGAACGCCGGCGTTCGGCCATAGACGAGAGTGTGGCCCTTCTCGACCATGCCGAGCACGCCGTCGTTGAACACGAACACGCGGATCGGCACGCGCTCGGCGACTGCGGTCGCGATCTCGAACGCGTTCATCGCGAAGCAACCATCGCCGCAGATCGCGG
>JBDUAS010000433.1:0-4757 GCA_040004535.1 Deltaproteobacteria bacterium | reverse complement strand
TCGACAAGGTCGTCGCCGCGAACCTCGCCGAGCGCGCGAAGGCGGCGGAGCACGCCGGCCGGATCGTCGAGCACGAGGCCGGTCAGTTCGAGCACTGGCTGCGCACGCAGGGCGTCGTGCCGACGATCCGCGCGCTGCGCGCGAAGTTCGCGCAGATCGCCGATACCGAGGTCCAAAAGGCGCTCGACCAGCTCGCGCGCAAGGAGCTGACGCGCGATCAGCAGCGCGAGCAGCTCCAGCGCGTCGTCCAGCTCGTGATCAACAAGCTGCTCCACCACCCGACGACGGTGCTGCGTGGCTCCGAGAAAGACCAGGGCGAGCTCCGCGCGGGCGTGCTCGCGGAGCTGTTCGCGCTAGAGATCTCGGATCAACCGGCGGAGGTCCCCGAGACCGACCCGGTAGACGACAAACCGCCGGAGGTACAAGCGTGACTCGAAACCATCTCGTGATCGCGACGCGCGGTAGTGCGCTCGCATTGTGGCAAGCGCATCACGTCCAGGCGCGGCTCGCCGCGGTCGCGCCCGAGCTCACCGTCGAGCTCCTGGTGATCAAGACCTCGGGCGATCAGATCCAGGACATCCCGCTCGCGAAGGTCGGCGGCAAAGGTCTGTTCGTCAAAGAGATCGAGCAAGCGCTCGTCGAGGGCAAAGCGGATCTCGCGGTGCACTCGATGAAGGACGTCCCGCCCGACCTCGCCGAGGGGCTCACGATCGCGGCGGTGTCGGCGCGCGAGACGCCGTGGGATGCACTGTGCACGCGCGAGGCGATGACGCTCTACACGCTGCCGCACGGCGCAAAGGTCGGGACGTCGAGCATGCGCCGCCAGTGCCAGCTGCTCGCGGCGCGCCCCGATCTGAAGATCGAGATGCTGCGCGGCAACGTGCCGACGCGGATCAAGAAGCTCGACGACGGCCTGTACGACGCGATCGTGCTCGCCGCGGCCGGGCTCACACGGCTCGGTATGGCGGATCGGATCACGCAAGCACTGCCGCTCGAGCTCAGCATCCCCGCCGTCGCGCAGGGCGTGCTCGGGATCGAGACCCGCAGCGACGACGAGCGAGCCAAGGACCTCGCGAAGCAGGCGATCCACGACGACTGGGGCCAAGCCGCGGTCACCGCGGAGCGCGCGTTCCTCGCGAAGATGGGCGGCAGCTGCACGACGCCGCTCGCGGCCCACGCGATCCAGGACGGCGTCGTGATGAAGCTCGTCGGGATGTGCGGGATGCCCGACGGCACGAAGATCTTGCGGGCCGAGTACAGCGGCCACATGGAGATCGCGGCCCACCTCGGCGAGCAGCTCGCCGATGACCTGATCGGGCAAGGCGCGAACGAGATCCTTGCCGCGACCCGGATGTGATCAGATGTGATCAGGCGCCGGCGGCTTTTTTGACCGCGGCGATCACCGGCTCGAGATCCGGCTCCGTTCCCTGATCTGGGACGAGCTGGCGATACGCGATCTTGCCGTCGGGCCCGATCACCCAGACGCTGCGCGCGAGCAGGCCACTCTCCTGAACCTCGACGCCGAAGGCCTTGCCGAAATCGCCGCCCTTGTAGTCGGACACCATCTTCGTCTTGATCGAAGGGTCCTGCGCGAACCGCGACTGCGCGAACGGTAGATCGCGGCTGACGGTCATCACCTCGACCCCGGCCGGCAGCTGATCCATCGCTTGCGACAGGTGGAGCGTCTGGTTCTCGCACACGCGCGTATCGATCGACGGAACGACCGAGAGCACGACGGTCTTGCCCTTCAGCGCCGACAGCTTGACCGGCCCGAGATTTCCGTCGACGACCGTGACATCGGGTGCTGGGGCACCGACGTTCAGCGTCGGTCCCAGCAACGTCAACGGCTTGTCGCCATGGCGGATCTTCGTCGTATCGGTCGTCCGGCCTTCTGCGGTCTTCTCGATCCCGGCACGCGACTCGGGGTGGGCCTCCAGATACGAGACGACGTCGGACTCGGACGTCTCGTGCGAGCACCCGCCGACCCAGACCACGAGCACCACGCCAAGGAGGTTCTTCACCCGGAAATCCTAGCGCGTCGCGCTTATCGAAGCACCAGCGCTTATCGAAGCAGTTCACGAACGGACTGATCAGAATTTGCGTCCCTGGCCGCGCACCTCCTACGATCATTTTGCTGTGACCACACGCATCGCTTGTTGTCTATTGCTCGCCGGAGCCTGCGCGACGCCGATGTCGTCGTTGCGCGCCGACAACCGGCGGCTCACGCAAAACGTCGACGAGCTGCGCACGGATCGACGCGCGCAGGATCGCAAGATCAAGGATCTCGAGCACCAGCTCGCGATCGCGAAGTCGTCGCAAACCGCACCCGACGTGCCGCAGTTGCCCGTGGAGGTGATGGCGCCGGCGCACGCCGCACCGCTCGCGCCGGGCGATCCGCGCGTCGTCGCAGTCGAGGAGGACGGCACGCAGATCGTCTATGAAGGCGACGCCGCGCTCGGCAAGTCGGCCGCGGTCGACGACGAATCGCTCGCCGCGCTGACGCCGATGCACACGCGCGATCGGATCGAGGTCACGCAGCGCATCCCGCCGATCTCGGCGCGCGCCTCGCACCGAGCGCTGCGCGGAGACAACGTCGTTCACGACAGTGCGCCCGCGAACGACGCGGCCGCGAACGACTACCGCGGGGCCGTCGAGCTCGTGAAGACCGGCAAGCATGACGAAGCGGTCACCGCGCTCCGCGCCTTCCTCAAGACCTATCCGCGCCACGACTACGCCGATAACGCGCAGTACTGGCTCGGCGAATCGTTCTACGCCCGCAAGGACTATCAGCAGGCGCTCACCGAGTTCCGCGCTACGATCGAGACCTACCCGCGAGGCAACAAGGTCCCCGATGCGTTGCTCAAGGTCGGCTACTGCTATCAAGCGCTCGGTCAGAAGGACAAAGCGCGCGCCGTATTGGAGCAGGTCGTGAACCTCTATCCGAAGTCCGAGCCCGCCGCGCTCGCCTCGAAGCGATTGGAGACGCCGTGAAGCGCACGCTGGTCTTGTTCGGGCTCGGTGCCGCCGGCCTGTGGCCCGCCGCGGCCCTCGCGCAGGTGCCGGTCTATCCGAACGGCGCTGCAACCCAGCCGCCCGTCAACCTCGATCCCAGCGCCGGTGGCTCGCAAGCACCGCCGCCACCGCCGGTCGCGCCGGTGAAGAACACGCCCGCGGTCGTCGTCGTCAAGCCGGATGGCACCGTCGTCGAGGGTGCGCCGACGGACGTCAACGCGGCGCCGAGCGGTTACTACGTCGGCGGGACCGGCGCGACCGCTCCGCTCGACGAGCCCGCCGAGATCCACGCCGGGCCGGTGCCGGAGCTCCACGTCGTTCGCCATGGCGACACGCTGTGGGACATCTGCTTCTACTACTTCAACGATCCGTGGCAGTGGCCGAAGGTGTGGTCGTACAACCCGCAGATCACGAACCCGCACTGGATCTATCCCGGTGACCTCGTGCGCCTGTTGCCGCGCGGCCAGTTCGCGGAGCAGCAGCCGGCGACCGTGAAGGAGCCCGAGAAGGGCGGCGACACCAAGCCGATCGATCGCGTCCCGCCGCCCGCGACGCGCACGCAGGTCGGGCTCAAGCAGGTCGCGTTCGTCGAGAAGAAGGATCTCGACAAGTCGATCACGATCGACGGCTCCGTCGACGAGAAGGAGCTGCTCGGGATGGGCGACTCGGTCTACCTGACGTATCCGTCGAACAATCCACCCGAGGTCGGCAAGACGTACTCGGTCTACGCGCCGGGCAACGCCGTGAAGAATCTCGGCTCGTACGTCCATATCCTCGGTGAGATTCAGGTCAACAGCGTCAAGCAGGACAAGCGCGCGCGGGGCACGATCACGATGTCGAACCAGGAGATCGTGCGCGGCAACAAGGTCGGCCCGCTGGTCAAGCTCTACAAGAACGTGCCGCCGGTCGCACCGAAGGTCGACGCGCAGGGCACGATCGTCGCGCAGCTGAACGCCGAGCAACTGATCGGCGCGGGACAGGTCGTGTTCATCGATCTCGGCCAGGCGTCCGGGCTCGAGGTCGGCAACCGGATGTACGTCGTGCGTCGCGGCGACGGTCTGCCTGCGGAAGCGCGCGACCTCGCGGGGCAGGACGATCGCCGGTTCCCCGCCCGCGCGCTCGGTCAGATCACGGTCGTCGAAGTCGGCGACAAGATCTCGGTCGGTCTCGTCACGTTGTCGGTCCAGGAGATGGGCGTCGGCGACGTCGTGATGATGCAGAAAGAGTGACTCGCATCGGGATCGACGCCGGACCGGCCAGGTCGGCTCCCAGTCGTTCGGCCAGCCATATATAGATGTAGGGCGATCGGCCAAGTAGCTGGAATTGGCTGGTTCGGATCGCGACGACTTGACGGCCGGGGTCCAGGTGGCTAATTGCTTTCCCCCTGTGACCACCAGACTCCTTGAAGCCGGAGCACTCCCGCAGCGCCTCCAAGCGCTGCCGGGCAGGGGGCTTGGCCGAAAGCTTTACGTCCGCGGCACGCTCGCGGACGGTCCGGCGGTCGCGATCGTCGGAGCACGTGGCGCGTCGCAGCTCGGGATGGACCGTGCTCACGCGATTGCTCGTCACCTCGCCGAACGCGGCGTCCACGTCGTATCGGGTGGAGCACTCGGCATCGACGGCGCGGCGCATCGCGGTGCACTCGCCGGCGGCGGCACCACGACCGTGGTGCTGGGTTGCGGTTGCGATGTCGCGTATCCGTCGCGCCACGAGGCGCTGTTCGAGCGCGTGCTGCAGACCGGCGG
>JBDUAS010000432.1:0-4759 GCA_040004535.1 Deltaproteobacteria bacterium | reverse complement strand
GCATGAGGTCGCGCCGTCAAGCGGCCGATCCCGATGCGCTCCACCGATCGGACACGTATCCGGACCGACGGGTTTGAGGCCGGCAGCAGGTTTCGCTCCGAATGCGGAGCCAGCAGCGTAAGGATCTGGCGCGCTCGCGCTGATCGTCTTCACGCGTTGCTCGACGACGCGATCTTCGAGTTGCTCGCAGAGCTCCCGCTTCGTGGGCTCTTTTGAGAGGCACGCAGCGACCAGTACAAAAACAATCAAGTGTCGCGTTTCCATTTTTCTCGCCACCCACTCGCTACATCGCATATCGCGACGAGCACTCGCAATGCAGCAATTCGCTGCACCCCATGAGGCAACATCACGAAGAGACGCGCGCTCGACGGATGTTGTGTACACGAGTGCACGCGATCCCTCTATTCAGAGGCTGCTTCACTGGGTTCGATCTACCGACTGGCTTGAGCGGCCGCCAGTGCGTCGCTCCATAGCGAAACGAGCCGACGACTTCGTCGAGCCGCGCGCGCAGCTCGGCCGTCGTGTCCTCCTGAACGCGCGCGGCGACGGTGATCGAGCCCGCGCCTTGCGGCGTCGTCCACCGCTCGATCGAGATGTCGTGATCTTCGGCCTCGTGCCAGACGTGGCGGCCGTCCTCGAGCATCTCGTCCTGACGATCCGAATGGAGATGGAACCGTACGAGCTGGTGCTCGACATCGCGGCCGTGAAAGCTCGCGCGGTCGGTGACGACGCGCGCGTCCTTCTGAAACGCGGCGGGCGGAGAGCCGCGGTCGTGCACGGTGACGGAGAAGCTGGTGCCGGGGCGGAGCGCGTAGAACGTGTAGTCGAACGGACCCTCGTGCTCGTCGTCGGCGTGCATCGTCGACACCCACGCGTTGTACGGCGTGCAGAACGAGAACCGCTCGTGCGGGTCGCGCACCAGCGTGCCGTCACCGCAGCCACGCGTGCCGACCGCGGTCAGGTGCGGCGGATCGCCGCCGCAAGCGGCGAGCAGAAACGTCAGCACGAACCAGCGCACGTCTTCATCGTACGCCGGCTCGTGATGGCGCGCTGCGCGACGCCTACTTGGCGCCGGCCGAGGCGTGGCCGTCGACCTTCACGTTCGCATCGACCTTGGCGTCGCCCTTCACCTTGGCGCTGCCCTTGATGTCGTCCTTGACGTCGACCGCGGCGTGACCGACGGCGTTCGCGCCCTTCTTGATCTCGTGACCGGTCGCCTCGGCGCCGACCTTGACGTCGTGGCCCACCGTCTCGGCGCCAGCCTTCACGTCGTTCGCGGCGCCCTTCACGTTGACGGTCGCGTGACCACCAACGCTGCCGGCGTGGTTGTCGCTCGCGGCGCCGACATGCGCGCCCGCGGTGACCTTGCCGTCGTGCTCGCCGGCCTTCACGCCACCGCTGACGGTGCCGCCGGCCTTGGACTCGCCGGCCTTCACGTCGCCGCCGAGCTTCGCGCCCGCGCCGACAGTGCCGTTCTTTGCGGTGCCGCTGACGCCGCTGTGGACGTCCGCGCCGACGGGATGCTCGTTGACCTTGACCTCGGCGCCGGCCTTGCCACCGACGCCGGCGGTGCCGTGCTTCGCGGTCGCGCTCGCGCCACCGTTCGCAGCCGCACCGACCTTCGCGCCGGCCACGTGGACGTCTGCGCCGGCCTTGCCGCCCGCGCCGACCGTGCCGTCCTTCGCGGTCGCCTTCACGCCCGCGCCGCCGTTGACGCCGGCCTTCACGGAGCCGACGTTCGCGTCGACACCACCGTGGCCGCCCGCGCCGAGCGTGCCGTCCTTCGCGACGCCCTTCGCGCCGCCGTTCACGGCCGCGCCAGCGGTGTGCTCGCCCGCGTTGACCTGAGCGCCGGTCTTCGCGCCGACAGCGGCGGTGCCGTGCTTGGCCTTCGCGTCGACATCCGCGCCGACGTTCGCGCCCGCTGTCGCGCCGTTCGCATGGACGTCCGTGCCGACCTTGCCGCCCGCGCCGACCTTGCCGTCGTGAGCGGTGGCATCGCCGCCGGCCTTCACGTCACCACCGACCTTGGTGTGGGCGCCGACCTTGACGTCGCCACCGACCTTGCCGCTTGCCGATCCACTGCCGGGCTCGGCGAAGGCTGCGGGGGTGGCTAAAATCCCTAGAATGAGAGCGAATTTAGTCGCGATACGCATATGAGCTCCTTGGCGCTCCTGTGTTGCAGCGCGTGTGCCGCGTAGGCCGACCAGGGCAACAGTACTTGAGAGCCGTTGGAGCCGGCGAGACGAGCTGAGGCGCACAAACGCGAAAACGCCGCGCTGAGGAGCGCGGCGCTTTGGGCATCCATCAAGCCTGGCTCAGCCCGGCTTAGCGGCCGGCTTAGCGGCCGTAGCCACCCTGCGGCGGGTAGCCTCCGCCACCTTGCGGCGGGTAGCCACCTCCGCCCTGCGGAGGATAGCCGCCACCACCTTGCGGCGGGTAACCACCGCCACCTTGCGGCGGGTAGCCTCCACCTTGCGGCGGGTAGCCTCCTCCACCTTGCGGCGGGTAGCCACCGCCCTGTGGAGGATGCTGCATCGGCGGCGGCGCGACCGGCGCCGTCCAGCCCGAGACCGCGCCGAAGCGCGACAGCGAGAAGAACAGGACCGCCGCGGCGACGACCGTACCGGCAACGTTACCGGCGTTGGCGGCCCACGGGACGTCCGTGAACAGCCCCGTGAGGAAACCGTTCAAGCTGATCATGCCGAGCACCGCGAACATGATCGCGAGCGCGCCGAGCAAGAACCGCTCGGGCTGGCGCTGGGTCGCCGCGTTCGTGCGCGGCAGGACCGCTTTCACGACGATGATCACGGCGAGAGCACCGATCACGATCGGTGGAATCGCGACCTTGATCGGACCGCTGCCGCCCTTGAAGCCGGCGAACACGTACGCCAGCAGCGACTGCGCGCCGCCCGCGGCCATGACCACGCCGGCGAGCACGATGCCGAACAGGACGACTTTCAGGCCAGCCTGGGTGTCGTCCTTGCTGACGCTGTTCGCACGCTGCCGATCGAGGGTCAGGAGGAAGTACGCCGCTCCGACAAACAAGATCGCACCGATGGTGCCAATTGCTGGAAGCTCTCTAAGAAGCGCGTCTTCGATCACGAACCCTCCCTTGTCTAGTTTCAGCCGGTCGGACGAGGACCAACCGGTGCCGCCGGAGGTTCCGACGGGCTCCAGATGTTGGTGTGCTGGTATTGCGAACTATCCATCAAGGTGAACCCGACAAACAAGGAAGCTGCACAAATAGCGCTCACGAAAACGACCGTATGGAACAGCCGGTCGTAGCGAAGGTGCATGAAGAACAGGATGACCAGGGTCGCCTTGGTCACCGCGATGACCATGGCGACGGCCAGGTTGATGTTCGCGCCGAAGTCGATCTTCGTCGCCGCGACCGTCAACAGGGTCAGGAGGAGCAGGGTCCCGCCCGTCCCGACGAGCGTCTTGACGCTAGCGACGTGCGAGATCCCGTGCTCGTGATCGTCGTGGTGTTCTGCGTGGTCGGCCATGGAACCCTCAGTGGATCAGATAAAGCAGCGGGAACAGGAAGATCCAGATCAAGTCGACGATGTGCCAGTACAGCGCCGCGAAGTCGATCGGACCGAAGTAGTCGGGTGTGAACTGGCCCTTGACCGCGCGGATCAGCAGCCAGATGAACACCAGGATGCCGAAGAACACGTGGACGCCGTGCAGACCGGTCATCGCGAAGTAGATCGTCAAGAACATGCTGGTGTGCTCGGGCGGCGGCCCGAGCGACTCGATCTCTTGCTCCTCGTGGGTCGAGATCTCGTGCTTCGGATGGATCGCGCGCTCGCCGACGTGCTCGGTCTTGGTCTCGTGTGACACCGCGAGCGCGTCGAGCGGCTTGGCCGCCGTCGCGTCCTTGCACTTCGCCTTGACCTGGATGCCCTCGCGCTCCTCGTGGTCGCCGTACTCGACGAGGATACCGACCTGCGACTTCGTCCCCGCGCCGTGGTTGCGCTGCTCGGGTGTCGTCAGATCCGGGCACACCGCCGGCTGATATGCGGGCCGCCAGCACGGGAACTGCGGTGCGGCTTCCTTCACGAGCTCCTTGCTCGTGCCGACCGCCGAGTCGTTCTCGCCGTTGAGGATCGTCAGCAGCTCGTCGGGGCAGCGGTTCGTGATCGTGCCGGGCGACGCCGGCCCGAGCTCCTTGCCCTTCTCGTCGACCTTGACGACCGTGACCTCGCAGTCGGCCTGGACGCCGGCGAGCTTCGGATCGAGATCGAGCTTCGCAGCCTCGTAACAGCCCTCACTCGGCTTGTCCGAGCCGTAGTCCCAGACGACGCTGCCCTTGGCGCCCTGGCACAGGTTCTTCTTCGTCAGCAGCTCTTCGCCGCCCGGGCTCACGCACGGGTCGAAGTAACGGCCGAACAAGATGTGCTCGTGGACCTTGTGCGAGTACTCGATGTACTTGATGCCCAAGAACGTGCACGCGCACAGGATCGTCGTCGTGAGGCACGCGATCAGCAGCTTGCGCTGATTGAGCTGCGCGGCACGTACCGCCCACGCGGCGGTGAACGAGCTGAAGATCAGGACGGCGGTGTTGATCGCGCCGTACTTCACGTCGAGCCACTTGTGCGCGTACGAAAAGATCTCACCGTGGTGCACGCGATAGAGCACGTACGCGACGAACAGCTCCGAGAAGAACAGCACCTCCTGCGCGAGGAACAGCCAGATGCCGAACTTGCCGGAATCGAACTGGTGCTGCGCGTCGTCGTAGTGGTGCTGGATGAAC
>JBDUAS010000431.1:0-4772 GCA_040004535.1 Deltaproteobacteria bacterium | reverse complement strand
TCGATCAGCTCGTCGCGTTCGCACGCGGCGCTGATCTCGTCCCACACCTTGAAGCGGTCCGCCTTCTCTTTCGAGAGGACGACCATGCCCATGTCGTTCTCGCGCGCTTCGAGCAGCACGTCGACGACATCGCCCGGCTTCACACCGATGGAGCCATCCGCCAGGCGGAACTCCTCGAGTGGCACCTGGCCTTCGCTCTTGTAACCAACGTCGACGATCGCGAAGTCTTTACCGACCGAGATCACCGTACCGCGGAGGATTTCCCCCTCTTTAACGCTGTCCTGGGAAAAGGACTCGGCCAGAAGCGCCGCGAAATCTTCATCGCCTTGGCCGTCTTGGGTAACCATAATCAAGCAGATCTCCTACAGATGCCGAGGTTTGGATTCGACCGCCTTTGGCACGGTCCCTCGACAGGGCGGTTTAGGTACCGCTCGAGAGGTTAATTGTCAACCGGAACAAACGGTTGGGCTGATATCGACCTGGGCTCGCCGCGAACCCCGCGTAACGATTATGGCCGGTTGCAGGCAGCGACCATCTGAGCGACGACCTCGGCGACCGTCATCGTCGAGCTGTCTATAATCACGGCGTCGTCCGCGGCCTTCATCGGCGCGACGTCGCGGCTCGAATCTCGGTGGTCGCGCTCGCGGATCTCGCGGAGCGTCTCGCCGAAATCGACCGGCTTGCCGGCGAGGCGGAGCTCCTCGACCCGGCGCCGGGCGCGCTCTTCATCGGTCGCCGACAGGAAGAACTTCGCGTTCGCGTGCGGGAACACGACGGTGCCGGTATCGCGGCCCTCGACTACGACGCCACCGCCCGCGCCGAGTCGGCGCTGGAGCTCGAGCAATGCGGCGCGGACCGGACCGTGGGCCGACACCTGCGACGCGCCTTGGGAGATTTCGGGCGTGCGGATGGCGGCGGAAACGTCCTCACCCCCCAGGAACACGCTGTTCGTGTCGCCGACGAACTTGAACTCGATCGCCAGATCGCGCGCAACCTCGGCGAGCCGTGTGGCGTCTTCCCACGGCACGCCTGCGCGGCGCGCGACGAGCGCGACCGAGCGATAGATCGCGCCGGTGTCGAGGAGGCTGTAGCCGAGCCGGCGCGCGAGCGTCTTCGCGACAGTCGATTTGCCGGCTCCTGCGGGCCCATCGATCGTGACGACGAGCTTGGTGTGGCTCATGCGCGGAACATAGCCGAGACCGACGGGCGCCCGGGACCGCCGCGTTGTACATTCGCAGTGGTGGCGGAGCCGGTCACGACCGAGAGACGCTGGCGGACGTTCGCAGACGTCGTCGCGTTCGCGCTCGGCACGAACGTGTGGGTCTCGATCGTGATCTTGCCGGCGATCTTTGTCGGCGCGCTCCACGGCGCCGGCCACATCGCGGCGATCCTGTTGCCGTTCGGCGTGTTGTTGATGGGCCTGGGCCGGCGCTCCGAGGGGATCCTGCTCGGCTTGTTCCCGGCCGCGGTGCTCGTCCCGGTCTCGCTCCAGCCGCAGCTCGCGTCGAGCTATGTCTACGGACCGGTCCGGTTCGCCCTCGTCGCGATCGGCGTGATCGCCTACTTGTTCGGCGTGTCGTTCTTCACGACGTTCCACGAGCCGCCGGCGCCGCGCTCGGTGCGGATGCTGTCATCGGCGCACCAGGGCCCGGCGAGCCGGTGGCGGCGACGCGAGCGCGTGTACTGGATGCTCGTCGGGATGGCGATCATCATTCCGCTCGTGTTGATCGCGTGGGTCAACTACGACGACGGCATCGCGAGCTACCTCGGCGAGATGTATCCCGGCCGGGTCGCGCTGATGACGACCGCGCTGACCGTCGGCGCGATCGTGCTGTGGCTCGGGATCTTTCACTACGCGTTCCTCGGCGTGTTGCGGCCGCACCGCACCGGCGACCGCGACCTCGTCAACGCACTGACCCGCACGCGTGCCGATGCCAAGGCCGGCAAGCCGCGCGGGCGGTTCTATCTCTCCGTGGCGCTCGCGCTGATCGCGATGCTGTCGCTCATCTTGTTCCGCCACCTGTGAGGTCCTGACCATGCGCCGTTACTTTTTCGAGGTCCTCGCCGTGTCGCTGATCGGCGGCAGCTTGTTCTTCTTCAAGGAGACGCTCGACTACCTGGCCCGTCGCGACTACGTCGCGGCGCTGCTCGTGATGGTGATCGGCGTCGCCGTGATCTCGGTCGGCAAAGAGATGGCGCGACTCGCCCTGGTGCAGCGCGACTGACATGCGGGTTGTGGTCGTCATCGCGCTGATCGCTTGCGGCTGTGGATCGCCGCACCCGATCGAGACGACGCAGGGGCCACCTGCGCCGCTCGTCGCGCGACCCGCCGGTGCCGACGACGTCGTGGTGGCGACCGTGAACGGCAAGCCGGTGTGGGGCTCGTGTGTGACCGTCCAGGCGGCGCGCGGTGCGACCAAGCAAGCGGCGCTGGCCCAATGCGTCGACTTCGAGCTGCTCGCCCAGCGCGCAGCGGCGAACGCGACGGACGGCGAGGTCCGGCTCGCGACGCGCACCGCGATGGTGAACGCGCTCGTCGCGCACGACTACGAAGCGGGCTACACGCAACCGTCGCAGTTCGGCGCGTTCTGGACCGCCGCGTACAAGAAGGGCGAGTTTCGCTATCGCCACGAGAACTATCGCGCGTCGACGTACGTGCGCATTCCCGTCGCCGCCGGTGCACCGCCCGAGGTCGATGCGGCGGCGAAGGCGAAGGCGGAACAGATCGCGCAGGCGGTCGCGCCGGAGACCGGGCTGCTCGGAGACTCGCTGCTCGCGCTCGCGCAAGCGGCGGCGCCGGGAACCAAGCTGGATCACGAGGACGTCTCTGCGTATCGCGCGGGTGCGCTCGACAACAACTACGCGAAGGCGTTGTTCGCGCTGAAAGACATCGGGCGCGCGACCGGCGCGGTGCGTACGAAGTGGGGCTGGGACGTGATCGTGTGGACCGACGACGTGCCCGCCGCGGATCCACCCGAGGCCGACGTGATTGCCGGGCTGTTGCCGGACGTCAAGGTCGCGTACTTCGGCCACTGGGTCGAAGGCATCGCGAGACCGCTCGGCGTTCAGGTCACGTACGACAAGGACAACGTCGCGAAGCTCGAGGATCTTCCATGAGCGCGGGGAGCGCGGACCAACCGTGACGCCGTTCGCCGCGATCTTGCGTCGCTGCGTCGATGCGTCGCCGCACGCGATCGGCGCCGCGTTCGCCGACTCCGAAGGCGAGATGGTCGATAGCTATGCGAAGACGATGTCCGCCAACGACTGGGCCATCTTGACCGCGCACTACGGCGTCGTGCTCGGCCAGTTGGTGTCGGCGTTCGGCACGCTGCACTTCGGCGGCCCCGAGTTCTTCATCGCGCGCCACGATCGGATCGAGGTCATCGTCCACGCCGTCGAGCACGGCTATTACGCGCTACTCGCGTTCTCGCAGCCGCCCGAGATCGAGCTCGCGCTCGAACGCGTGCGAATCGCCGCGGACGCGTTGCGCTTGGAGATGCGGTGAAGCGCGCGCTCGTCATCATCGCGTTGATCGCCGGCGTCGCCGGGGTCGGGCACGCCGCGCCGGAGCTCACCGACTACGATCCGCACTCGACCGCGTGGAATGGCATGGCGCAGTTCGTCGCGCTCGCCGAAGGCATGGGCTTCGAGGTCACGCCGGTCAGCGAGCTCGAGTGGAGCGACCTCACGGCGAAGGACATCCTGTTCCTCGTCTATCCGCTTCGCCGCGTCGATCCGAACCGGTTGTCGGCGTTCGTCCAGGCCGGCGGCAATGCGGTCATCGCCGACGATTTCGGTGAGGGCAAAGATGCGATGACCGGCCTCGGCCTGCTTCGCGCGGAGCCGGGCACGCCGAAAGCGAGCCGCTACTACGAAGGCCGGCTGTGGGCACCGATCGCGACGGCGCAGGGCGATCATCCGATCGCGCGCGACGTCGGCGAGGTCGTCACGAATCATCCGGCGGCGCTCCATCAGGTCGAGGGCGCGACCACCGTGGTCGGCTTCGACGACGGCGCGCTCGTCGTCGCGGGCGAGCGCGGCACCGGCAAGTTCGTCGCGGTCGCGGATCCGAGCATCTTCATCAACCGCATGCAGCAGGATCCGTTTCACGGCAACGTCGCGTTGACCGTGAACATCCTGACCTGGTTGTCGCGCAACGGTCAGGCGCGTCACATCGTGCTGCTCCGCGGCGACGTCGCGATGTACGGCGATCCGCAACCGTTCATCGACGATCCGCACAACGGCAAGCTCGGTCATTCGATCGCGGAGCTCAACTCGTGGCTGTGGAGCCGCCACGAGTGGCTGCTCACCGCGACCGCGATGAAGGCGGTCGCCGGTGGGCTCGCTGCATGTCTGTTGCTGCTCGCGTTCGTCGCCCTGCCCGTCCGCCGCGGCCCGCGAATCGACGGCGCGTGGTTGCGGTTCTCGCGGCCGGGACGCCGCGACGATCCGCACGCTCTGGTCGCTGGCGCTGACGACAGCCCCGGCAAGCTGCTCGTGCTCGCGTGCATCTTGCGCGACCAAGCTCAGGTCTATCTCGGCGAAGCGAGCGGCCGCCCGGAGCCGCTCTACACGGTGCCCGAGGCCGAGCTCGTCGCCGCGGTCTCGGCCGCACGCGGCACGATCGCGGGCGTCGCGCTCGCGCGCGTGTACCGCCGGCTGCGCGCGTTGCCAAGTCGCGGCCAAGCCGCCGCACCGTGGTCGAGTGGCAGCTTGACGCGTCGCGATTTCGAGAGTCTCTACGAGGATGTGGCCGAGCTGTGTCGTACTCT
>JBDUAS010000430.1:0-4784 GCA_040004535.1 Deltaproteobacteria bacterium | reverse complement strand
TCCACATCTGGCACGACCTCGGCTCGGTCTACGAGCTGATCGGCGACTTCGAAGCGGCGCTCGGCGCGTTCGAGCGGATGCTGCGTCTGTCGTGGGTCACCGCGAGCAAGACCAAGGCGGCCGTCGCGTTCAACAAGATGGGCCGGGTGTGGCGCCGCAAGGGCGACCTCAAGCTCGCGCTCGAATATCTCGAGCGTGGCCTCGAGCTGTTCCGCGGCACCGGCGATGGCCGCGGCATCGCGGGCTCGCTTGACGACATCGGCAAGACGCTGCAGATGCTCGGCCGCTACGACGAAGCGTTCGCGAAGATCACCGAGGCTCTCGCCCGGCGCGGCAAAGGCGGCGACAAGCGCGCGATCGCGACTTCGATGTCTCGGCTCGGCGATGTCCAGCAGGACCGTGGCCAGTACGAGTCAGCGTACAACTGCCACAAGGAAGCGCTCGAGTTGCGCAAGGCGATCGGTGATCGCTGGGGCCAGATCGTGTCGCAGAACAACCTCGCCGCCCTCGCGTTCGAGCTCGGCGATGTCGCCGAGGCGCGCACGAAGTGGCTCGCGGCGCTGCCCGAGGCCGAACAGATCGGCGCGCTGCCGCTGGCGGCGCTCGTGCTCGCGAACCTCGGAGAGGTCGCGCTCGTCGACGGCAAGCTGGAAGAGGCGCGCAGCCGCCTCGATAACGCGCTCGAGATCATCGAGGACATCGACGATCGCGGGCTCGAGAGCGAAGCGTGTCGTCACCTCGCGACCCTCGAGAAGCTGCAAGGCCACCCGCAGGCCGCCCGCGAGCTTGCCGAGCGCGCACTGGATGTCGCGAAGAAGTCGGGTCAACGCGAGCGCGAGGCGCAGGCGTTGCTGACCCTCGGCGACGTTCTGTCGACGAGTTTGTACGATGCCGCCGACCAAGCCGATGGCGCAGACACGGCGCTCGATGCCTCGGTCGCATACGGTCGGGCGATCGACGTGCTCCGGGCGATCGGCAACGAGGCGGCGCTCGGTAAGGCACTGTATGCGTTCGGTCGTTACAAGGCCGAGACCGGTGCGCTCGCGGACGGCAAGGACATGTTGCGCGACGCGATCGCGGTGTTTGCGAAGCTCGGGCTGGCGCGGCCAGCCGGAGATGCCGAAAAGCTTCTGGCAACGCTGCACTAGACTCGGGTCGGCCTTGCCCCGAGACGGTTCGCTAGGCATGGTTGCCAGACGCGCCGATGATCTGGTTCTGGCTCGGCTTCTTCGCGCTCGTGGCGCTGCTCCTGTTCCTCGATCTCGGGGTCGTGCACCGCCGTGCGACTGCGATGTCGCTGCGCACCGCCGCCGCGTGGACCGCCGGCTGGATCGGCCTCGGGCTCGCGTTCTCGGGTGTCGTCTACTTGATGTACCAGAACAACTGGGCAGGCATACACCTGAAGGGTTGCCCGCCCGGCCATGCCGACGGCGCCGACGCGACGATCACGTACGTCTCGGCCTACCTGCTCGAGCAAGCGCTGTCGATCGACAACATCTTCGTGATGTCGCTCGTGTTCCGCAGCTTCAAGATGCCGCTGAAGTATCAGCACCGCGTCCTGTTCTGGGGAATCCTCGGCGCGATCTTCTTTCGCGTGATCATGCTCGGCGGCGGCGCGTATCTCGCCTCGAGGTTCGACTTCATCTTCTACATCTTCGGCGGCTACCTCGCGTGGCAGGGCCTGAAACTGTTCAAGGGCGACGACGACGAGGCCGACGACGGCATGGATAACCGGGCGGTGCGCCTGCTGCGCAAGTGGGTCCGGATCTCCGACGGGGACCACGGCGGCAAGTTCTCGGTCCGGATCGATGGCAAACGCTGGTTCACGACGATCGCGGTGTGCCTCGTCGTGATCGAGCTGACCGACGTCGTGTTCGCGCTCGACTCGATCCCCGCGGTGCTCTCGGTCTCGCAAGACACGTTCATCATGATCACGTCGAACATCTTCGCGATCATGGGACTGCGCTCGCTCTACTTCGTGCTCGCCGGCGCGATGGAGAAGTTCAAGTATCTGAAGATCGCACTCGCCGTGCTGCTGATCTTCATCGGCGCGAAGATGATCGCGCACAAGTGGATCATGCTGCCGCACTGGATCTCGCTGTGCATCATCGCCGGCATCATCGGCATCGGGATCGCGGCGTCGTTGTTGATCAGCGAACGAGCACCAACATCTCCGTCTCCATGATGTCCTCGGCCCAGCGCCGCTTGTATTCCATCTCGGTGCCGAGGTCGTAGCGCTGGACACCGGTCGCGCACAGCTCGCGGATCTGATGGAGCTGGAGCAGATTGCCGATGTCGAGGTCCGCGAGCATGTCGTCGTACGAGAACTGGAGTCCGCGATACTCGCCCGCCATCACCGCGCCGAGGATGTAGCCGACGTCGCGATCGCCGAGGCGCGCGAAGATCGTGCGCTGCTGGCCGAGCTCGCACAATCGCGGCAACATCGCGCCGTAGAACGCTCGCATCGGGCCCTGCGCGATGCCGACTTGATCGCGCGACTTCCAGCTCGCGAGCTCGACCGCCTGGATCCGATCGTAGAGCGCGGTCGCTTCACCGGCGGCCGCGCGCACGATCTCGAATGTCAGTCCTTGCTGCTCCGCGCGCAGCTCGGCCTTGCGTAGGCTCTTGCGGAAATCGCGCGAACGCCGCGACAGAAACCCATCGATCCCACCCTCGAGGCTCGCGACGTGGCGCACGGTCGGCTGGCCGCGGCGGCGCTCCCACCGCGCCGGCAGTGTGGCTTCCAGGGCACGGCGTTGCGGGCTGGCGACAGTCAAACCCGACAGGATCGCGAGCTGCCAGTCACGCCGGTTGGCAAGGACAGGTACGACCTCTTCGACCAGCGCGACCGGATCGCGCCCGATGAGAGGCGCCGCGAGCCCCCACGCGAGCTCGACCGGCTCGACGTAGGGAAAGCCAGCGGGATGGACGCCCCGCATCGCAGCGAAGTAGCCGTTCTCCCCGCGAAACGAGAACGCCGCACGTGGCGGCATGAGCGCGCTTGCGGCCGCCAGGATCCATGCGGTGGAGCTACAGAACCGATCGATCGCCGGTGTCAGCGCGACCTCGCGATCGAAGTCGTCCGCGACTGCGACGAGGTCGATCGGCTCCACATCTCCATCGTAGTGGCCCTGCGACGTTCAGCACGGTGGGCGCGCACGGTTTCTGCAATAATCCGCCGGATGCGCAGGACTGCCCTTCTATTAGCGGTGGCGACGGGATGTGGAACCACCAGCTACCGAATTCCGGGGGCCGAGCTCCAGCGTCTCGCGATGGTCCCACCGGCGCAGCGCGGCCAGAGCGTGCGCGTGGTCCAGCAGCTGTCGGATGCCGATGTCGGTCCGCCGGCACCGGTCACCGGCGAGACCCAGATCGTGATCTTTCCTGATGTCGTCGTCTACGACGGCGGCGGCCGGCGCCGCGGTAGCGGTTGGGGGCCGCATGCAAACACCGGCGGCGGTGGTGGCGGAGGCGTGAACGTGCGCTCGTCCGGAGGCGGCAGTGGAGGTCACGGTGGATTGGGCGGCGGTGGTGGCGACGGCAAGGCCGAAGCGATCGCGATCATCGTGGTCGCGGCGACCGCGCTCGTCGTCGCGGCGGCGGTCGAAGGCTCGCGCGATGACGGCTACGTCCAGCTCCATCCGATGCATCCGCTATATCTGTACGGCGAGGATGGCAGCCGCGCGGTGATGCCGCTCGCGGCGCTCGATCCGGACTCGGCCGCGTTCTCGCGCTTCGCGATCGTGCGCTCGAACGAAGGTCCGTGGCATTGGCTCGGCCGCGCGGCGCTCGATCGCGAAGGTTGGACGTACGCGATGTTCGGCGGCCTCGGCACCTATCAATCCGCCGACGGCAGCAAGGACACCGGCACCGCGACGACGATCCAGCTCGGCTTCTTCCCGGAGCAGCACATCGGCATCGTGTCGAACTTGTTCTTCGGGTGGCGCGACAACAAGGAGCTGCAGACGCTGTTCGAGACCCGCTACACGCTCGAGCTCCAGGGCTATCTCGCGCAAGCGGGCGCGCTGCACTTCGGGCTCTACGGCGGCGGTGGCGGCGCGACCCGGCTCGAAGACGGCGTCATCGGCGGCAACTCGTCGAGCATCGCGCTCCAGGGCGGTGCGTTGATCCAGCTCGACTTCAACACGCGGCTCGCGCTGACCGCGCGAATCGGCCAGACCTACGCGCACGAAGAGCGGATGAGCGAGGCGATGCTCGGCCTCTGCGTTTATTGATCGTCCGGCTGATTACTTCTGGTACGTCGCTTTCCACTGGTCGTACGGCATGCCGTAGATGATCTCGCGCGCATCGGGATCCGAAATCTCGACGCCGCGTTCGGCGGCTGCGGCCCGATACCACTTGGAGAGGCAGTTCCGACAGAACCCAGCGAGGTTCATCACGTCCAGGTTCTGGACGTCGGTGCGCTCGCGGAAATGCTCGACCAGCCGGCGAAAGGCCGCAGCCTCGATTTCGGTGCGCTTCGGTTCGGGAATCTCGGTCGCCATCTCCGCTGCATAGCATGTGGTACAGAGGCGGCATGGAGTTGCCCGCGTCCGTCACCACGCTGACTCGAGGCGGCACCACGTTCTACGTGGTGGGGACGGCGCACGTGTCGCAAAAGTCGGTCGACGACGTGCGCACGGTGATCGACACGGTCCATCCCGATGTCGTGTGCGTGGAGCTATGCAAGTCGCGCTACGACGCGCTGACCAAGGACTCCGCGTTCCGTGACCTCGACGTGTTCAAGGTCGTGCGCGAAGGCAAGACGCTGTACCTGCTCGGCC
>JBDUAS010000029.1:0-46448 GCA_040004535.1 Deltaproteobacteria bacterium | reverse complement strand
GCGATCCTCGCCGTGCATGAAGACGACAGTGCGACGACCGAGTCGGTCACGGCACCGGCATTCGCGCAGATGGTTTTGGCTTCGGTCACGCGCGCGTTGAGCGGGTGACCGGCGCCGTCGTACTTGCCGTCGAGGAAGTCGCGCAGCAGGCCCGCGTTCGGATCGCTCGCGCTGCCGTCCGTCGGGCTAGCGGCGCAACCGGTGAAGATCGCGGTGACGACCACGGCCGCCAATCCGGCGAGGGCCGCGGCGGTCCAACCGGCGAAATGGGGCATCGGGTCGGTGCGCATGATGTGCGACGACGGATAGAGCAGCCGGCATGCCACTTCGGGCGTAGTGCCCACAATGGGTTGCGCGGACCGGCAGCCAGAGTTGCCGGCTACACGTCAAAACTACCGGCGCCCAGCTCGACGACGTTGCCCGACACGTAGATTCCCCGATCCGCGTCGACGCGAAGCCCTAGGTGCGAGGGCCGCTTCACGGCTTCGCCTTGCCGGAGGTTCGCGGTCAGCGGCAGCGCAGCGCCCGTCGCGATCAAATACCCGCCGAGGTTCGCGCACGCCGAGCCGGTTGCAGGATCCTCGACGATGGCGCCGTGTTGCGTGAAGAAGAACCGGACGACGAGCTCGTTCGAGTCGCGAGCTTCGCGCGCCCACACGTATGCCATCGCCTCGCGCCCACCGGGTTGATAACCGTGCTGCGCGACGAGCTCGGCATTCGGCGTCGCGCGGCGAACATCGTCGACGGAGGCCAGCGGGATCACGAGCTGCTCCGAGCCGGTGTTGACCCACAGCGGATCGCCGGCGAGCGCGTTCTCGGCGAGCCCGAGCATCGCGGCGATCTGCGCGTGACTCGCGCGCGGCGTCGACGTGGCCGGTGGTTTCGCCGCGCGCAGCGTCCAGCGATCACCGTCGGCCGTGACTGGAACGAGGCCGGCCTGTTCTTCGAGCACGAGTGCGTTTACCGCGCCGTGCAGCGAGCGCACGACATGCGCGGTGCCGAGCGTCGGATGACCCGCGAACGGCATCTCGAACGACGGTGTGAAGATCCGGACGCGGGCGGTTGCCGCCGACGAAGAAGCCGGCAGGATGAACGTCGTCTCGGAGAGGTTGAGCTGGCGCGCGAGCGCTTGCATCTGCTCGGTCTCGAGCTTGCTGCCATCCTCGAACACGCACAGCGGATTGCCGGAGAGCCGATCGCCGTCGACGGTGAACACGTTGAGGATCCGGTAGGGCAGGCGCATTCGCGGATCAGACCCGAGCACCAGCGTCGGAGCAAGGCACACATCAGTGCCAGCGCCAGGCGCACACGCAAATTGCCTACGCCCACGCCTCGGGTGCGCCCACCCGTACCCGACGCTGCGCGGCATGCGGCCGAACCAGATCTCGTGCTGCGTTGGGCCCTGCTCGTGTTCGTCGTCGCATGTCATCCGTACATCTCCGGCGGCTACGAAATGTCATCGAAGCTCGCCGGCCCGATCGCGACCATGATGGCGCAGCCCGTCGCCTCTGCGCGCGGCGCCGCTCCGCTCACCGACGGCCAAGCCGTCCTCGACACGACGCAGGCTCCCGCGCGCACGTACTCGCTCGCGATCGGCTCCGCACCCGCGCGCGACTTCCACATCGAGCTCGGTCTCCACGCGCACGACATCTCGAGCGACAGCCTCGAAATGTCGCCGAGCTCGCCCGCGTACCTCGCATCGCCGCGCTACCTGACCGGCACCAGCTCGCTCGACTTCCAGTGGTTCTTCCTGCGCACCCACCACGTCGCGACGTACATCCACGTCGGCCCGGCGGTCGGCGCGGTCGTCGACAAGAGCGATGGCTCGCGGTCGTTCGGCCAGGCCGTGCGGTTCGGCGGTGGCATCCAGGTCGATTTTCCGATCGTCCGCATCTACGTCGACGCCTCGCAGACCGAGCTCATGATGACGAGCGGTCCGGCCGCCGGCGTCAACGAACTAGCTGGAATCACTCTGGGCGTCGGCCTCCACTAGCCGCCTGAGTCACGGCGCTCCCCACGATCGGTTGACCTTCATTAGAGGATCGACTATTCGTGGTGAATATGAAAATGGTTTTCATAATCACGGCAACCGCAGGTTTTACTGGGGCATGTGCCGGCGAGGACCAAAACCAGGACCCGCCTTCGACGTATCTATGGCGCGCGCCGCTCGGCGATACCTACGGCGGCGACCCCCAACGAGTGCAACCAGTGCCACGCGCAGTGCGCCGCGAACGATTACGTCTGCTCCCCGAAGCTCCAATTGACGGGCTCGTGAAAGCCGTGACGAAGAAGCTCTTGTTCTTGCCGGTGTTGCTCGTGACGACGACGGCGCACGCGAACCCGCGCGCACTGCCCTTCACCTATACGACCGATACACTGCCCGCCGGCCAGGCCGAGCTCGAGCAGACCGTCGACCTCGTGCCGCTGCGCGCCGATAACATCGCGAGCGGCGAGCGTGCGTGGTACCTCGCCAGCGCGTTCCAGACCGAGCTCGAGATCGGGTTGTGCGATCGCCTCGAGCTCGCGCTGTACTTCACGCTCGCGCCGACGATCGCGAACCTCACGAACACCGCGCAGCTGCCCGACACGAACGGGATCAAGCAGCGGATCCGCTACATCTTCGCACCGCAGGGTGAATGGCCGGTCGACGTCGGCGTGTACGGCGAGCTAACCGAGAACGATCACGAAGTCGAATTCGAGGGCAAGCTGCTGCTCCAGCGCCGGTTCGACAAGCTGCGCGTTGCCGCGAATCTGTGGGCCGAGTACGAGCTCGAGTTCGACGGCGATCACATCGAACGCGATGTCGTGCTTCACCCGACGCTCGGTGCGACCTACGAGCTCGACCCGAAGCTGCACCTCGGCGTCGATTCGTGGATGCGCGGCGAGTACCCGCAGAATCCGGCGCCTGCGGTTCGCACGTTCGGCCTCGGCCCCGAATATTACGTAGGCCCGTCGGTGCTGATGAGCTTCAAGAAAGTGTGGTGGACGGTGGCGGCGTACGTCCGCGTCAGCGACGTCAAGCACGAGCTTCAAGAGGGCGAGACGTACGGTCCAGTCTGGTTCCGCACGATGGTCGGTTACGACCTATAATCCCGAGCGTGCCGGCCAGCGTCGTCGATGCGGTGAAGTCTCCGTACCCGTGCGCCTGCAAGTGTCACGAGCGGCTGTCGGTCGACGAGCGCGCGAAAGGGATCGAGGCGCTGTATCGGTTCGACGACGCGATGCGCGGCTGGGGCCAGACCGTGATCTGGGATCTCGCGGCGCCGACCCTGTGGCAGCTCCAGAAGCAGCTCGGCGAGGTCAAGTGGGTCGCGGTGCGCGAGAGCGGCTGCATTCACACGCGCCTGCTCGGGTTCTGCGTCCACGAATTGATCCACGCGGTCAACGGCGATCCGACGCAGCCGAACTACGGCACGCCGGTCGGCCTGCCCTACGGTGTGCCCGAAGCGGTCAAGCCCGAGGACGAAGCGGCGTTCCTGCACCCGTTCAACCAGCACGAGGCGCGCGCGTGGGTCGGGCTCGGCGCGGTCGCGTATCGGTTGTTCGACATCGAGTGGGAGCTGTTGCCCGCGCGCGACGTCGGCACGTACGGCTTTCCCGGTGGCAACGCGCTCGTCGACGTCCCGCCCGGTTATCGCCAGGTCCCGCACTTCGATAGCGAGCACCACCAGCGCCGCTATTACGCGCTCGCGAACCAGCTCCAGGAGGAAGCGCTCGCGTGGTTCACGATGGACCGGCTCGAGGACATCGCGACGAAGTTCGTTGCGGCCGAGGCGAAGGGCAAGGCGCTCCGGCCGACGAAGTATCCGTCGGCGCGCGAGATGGCACGGCTGAAGCCGAAACATCCCGGCCGCAACGACCTGTGTATCTGCGGATCGATGCGTAAGTGGAAGCACTGCTGCGGCGCTCAGCTCGAGACTTGATACGCATGTCGCAGGCGCGCCTGCGGGCGCTGCGCGGTATCGTCGTCGGCGATGAGGTCCTTCGCGCTCGTCGTCGTTGCGTTCGTCGCCGCGTGTCCCGCGCCCGAGCCGCCGGTTGCACCGCAACCTCCTCCTCCGCCACCGGTCGTCGTCGTTCAACCGCCGCCGGCACCGGTGCCACCCGCGCCGCCGGGATCTGGAGACCAAGCGCCGAAGCTGCGCCTGCCGCGCTTGTTCGTGCCCGCGAGCTACGCGGCGCGGCTGACGATCGATCCGATGAAGCCGACGTTCGCAGGTTCGATCACGATCACCGGCGACATCCCGGTCGCGACGTCCGTGATCTGGTTGCACGGCCGCCACCTCACGATCAAGAAGGCGATCGCGACCGGCAGCACGAACGTGCGGATCGCGAGCCCGGCCCTGCCGGGCGAAGCAGCGCCGCCGAAGGGCGGGGCGGTGTCGATCGATCTGCACGTCACGCCGCGTGGCGAGGACATGCTCGAGCTCCAGACCGACGCGGCGCTGCCGCCGGGCGCGTGGCAGCTCGCGCTCGACTACACCGGCGAGATCGATGCGATCAACACGACCGGCGCGTTCGTCGAATCGGTCGGCGGTGCGCCGTACGTGTTCACCCAGTTCGAGGCGGTCTACGCGCGCCGGGTGTTCCCGTGTCTCGACGAGCCCGACTCGAAGGTGCCGTGGCAGCTCACGCTCGACGTGCCGAAAGGGCTCGTCGCCGTCGCGAACACGCCGATCGAGAAGGAAGCGGAGGCCGGCGCATATCATCGCGTCGAGTTCGCGCAGACCAAGCCGCTGCCGTCGTATCTGATCGCGTTTGGCGTGGGGCCGTTCGAGATCGTGCCGGCCGGCGCGACCAAGAGCGGCGTGCCCGTGCGGATCGTGACGTTCAAAGGTCACGGCGCCGAGGCCGCATACGCGGCGAAGACCACCGCGCGGATCGTCGATCTGCTCGAAGCGTGGTTCCAGATCCCGTATCCGTACCCGAAGGTCGACATCCTCACGATCCCGGTCACCGCGGGGTTCGGTGCGATGGAGAATCCGGGGCTCGTCACGTACACGCAGCCGCTCGTGTTGATGGACGCGAAGCCGTCGTGGGCACGCCGCAACGAGTGGGTCAGCGTCGCGTCGCACGAGCTCGCGCATCAGTGGTTCGGCGACTTCGTCACGACCGCGTGGTGGGACGACATCTGGTTGAACGAGGGCTTCGCGAACTGGATGGAGGACAAGATCACCGCCGAGCTCGATCCGGCGTGGCATCAAGAGCTCCACGAGCTGACGATGCGCGACAAGGCGCTGCGCGCCGATTCGCTGACGAAGGCGCGCCAGATCCGCCAGCCGATCGTCGAGAGCGGCGACATCTTCAACGTGTTCGACGGCATCACGTACGACAAGGGCGCCTCGATCCTCAACATGTTCGAGCGCTACGTCGGCTCGGAGGTGTTCGCGCGCGGCGTCCGCGACTACTTGCACGCACGTGCGTTCGGCAACGCGACGTCGGCCGACTTCATCGCCGCGATCAGCAAGGCGTCCGGCAAGGACCTCGCGGCCGCATTCGCGACGTTCCTCGATCAACCGGGTGAGCCTGAAATCGCGGCGACCCTGTCGTGCACGGGTGCGCCGACGCTCGAGCTCGCGCAACGCCGCTACGTACCTGCCGGGGGAACCGCGCCCGAGGCGACGAAGCCGTGGATCGTCCCGGTGTGCGTCGCGTTCGACGATCATGGCAAGCGCCGCGAGGTGTGCACGCTGCTCGATGGACCGACCGGCGCGCTCGCGCTGCCGACGAAGACTTGTCCACGCTGGGTGATGCCGAACGTCGACGCGCGCGGCTACTACCGCGTCCACTACACCAGGTCGCAGGCGACCGCGTTGCGCGACGAAGCGTGGCCGGAGCTGACCCAGAGCGAGCGGCGCGGCGTGTTCGGCGATATCGAGGCGGGCGCGAAGGCGCCGCGCCCGGGATTTCACGATGCGGCGCCCGAGAAGCTTCCGCTCGTGCTCGCGCTGTCGTTCGTGCCGAAGCTGCTGACGAGCACCGATCGGTTCACGCTCGAGGATGTCCTCGGTCTGCCCGCGTCGTTCGATCGGTTCGTCGCGGCGGATCAGCGCGGCAAGCTCCAGGCGTGGTACCGGATGACGTTCGCGCCGGGCGCTCTGAAGCTCGGGCTCGTTCCGAAGGACGGCGATGACTTCGATACCGAGGCATCGCGCGCGAGCCTCGTCATGGCAGCGGCAGGGCTCGGCCGCGATCCCGAGCTCGTCAAGCAAGCGACCGCGGCGGCGGCGAGCTGGCGCACCATCCCGGAGGCGATGCGCGAAACGACGCTGCAGATCGCGATCGACGGTAACCCCGAGCTCGTCGCAAAGACGATTTCGGAGCTCCGCATCGAGCCGAAGCGCGATCTCCGCTCCGACATGATCGCCGCGCTCGCGGGAGACCGTGATCCGAAGGGCTACGCGGCAGCGCTCGAGGTGCTGCTCGATCCGAAGCTCGATCTACGCGAGACCATCGCCATCCTGACCGATACCGAGACCGAGGCGACCCGCTCGCTCGCGGAAGCGTTCTTTCGCGCGCACTTTACCGAGCTGATGAAGCGGCTGCCGCAAGACGAGGTCGCGGGCACGCTGTTCGGCGTGGTGAATCTGTTCACGTCGGCGTGCGATCCGGCGCGCCGGGACGAGCTGGTCAAGGAGATCACGACGCGGTTCGGCGAGAAGCCAGGCGCACCGCACGTGATCGCGGAGATGACCGAGTCGCTCGATCACTGCATCGCGAACCGCCGTGCGCTCGAGCCCGAGCTTCGCGGATGGCTCGGCGGTCTCAAGACTCCGCGGCCCGCCGAGCCGGCGAAAGACACCGCGAAGAAGAAGACTAAGGGGCGTTGAAGCCGTCGAACGCGACGGAGCTGCCGTCCGTGGTGAGATTGTCGCCGTCGAGATTCGACGGCGCATCTTTATTCCCGCCGCCGTCGCCGTGGCCATCGAAGCTCAGCCGGCCGCAGCTCGCGAGTCCGGGGATGACCAGAACTCCGCGCACAGCACGATCTTACACGCGATGTAACCGCGCTGGTCGGCGGTCACACAGTGCTCGTAGAACGTTTTCCTCGTCGAGCGCGAGCCGAATCGAGATCGGCGCGCCGCGAAAGGACCGCCATGCCACGCCTGGTATTTGCTCTGCCGTGCTTTCTCATCTCCACAGCTGCGCTCGCGCAACCCGCCGCGCAGCTCGACGAGTTTCGTCCTGCGGTCGATTCGCGCGGCTACCTGTCGTTGAACGGCAGCTCGGTGCTCGGCCACGAGGAGCTGTCGTTCGGGCTCGGCTCGCTCGAGTGGGGCCGCCACCTCAGCGGCACGGTCGACAACGTGGTGTCGGCGACGCTCGTCGCCGCGATGGGGCTCGAGCTCGGACCGGTGCCGCTCGAACTCGGCGCGTCGATGCCGTTCGTGATCTCGAGCGGCGAGACCGATACCCAAGGTGTCGGCGATGCCGGCTTGCACCTGAAGATTCACGCCGCGCCGCACCTCGCGGCGATCGCGAGCCTCTACGTGCCGACCGGTCCAGGCGATCACGGTGTCACGCCGCAGGTCCTCGCGGTCGCCGACACCAGCGCCGGTCGGTTCCGGTTCGCGGTGAACGGCGGCGTCCGGCTCGCGGCGGGCATGGACGGCATGGCGAGCACGACCCAGCTGCCGCTGGGCGTGGCCGTCGCGTTCGGTCTCGTGCCCGAGAAGCTCGAGCTCGTCGGTGAAGTGTTCGGCGCGCTGCAACCGAGCGACTCGAAGTTTCATCAGCTCGAAGCGCTCGCCGGTGTGAAGCTCTATCTCGCGAAGAATTCGTACATGTCGCTCGGCGCGGGCCGAGGCCTCGTCGACGAGACCGGCAATCCAGATTTTCGCGCGTTGATCGGTATCGTGTTCGAGCCGAAGGCAGGACTGCGCTCCGCGACGTACGTGCCCGAAGTTGACTGGACGCCGCCGGCCGGGCCACAGGTCGCGAACAACGATTTTCCGGATCGCGACAACGACGGCATTCGCGACGACCTCGACAAGTGTCCCGATGATCCGGAGAACTACAACGGCTACCAGGACCAGGATGGCTGCCCCGACGAGCCCGGTGACGCCGCGTTCGTCTCGGATCGCGACGAGGGCTGCACGAAGGCCGGTGCCGTCGACGGGACCGACTGTCCCGACCGCGTGATCGTGACGAAGTCGACGATCGTCACGCTGAAATCGATCGAGTTCGAGTTCGACAAGGCGGTGATCCAGAAGGGCTCGTACCCGATCCTCGACAACGTCGCGCAGGCGCTGAAGGACAACCCCGACATCCAGCTCGTCGAAGTCCAAGGTCACACCGACGAGCGCGGCGACGACGCGTACAACCTCGATCTCTCCGATCGGCGCGCGGCGGCCGTCGTGACGTACTTGAAGGGGCAGGGCATCGGCGTCGATCGGTTGATGTCGCAGGGCTACGGCGAGACCGTTCCGCTGGTCCGCGAGCACGACGAACGCGCGTGGCGGCAGAACCGCCGCGTCGAGTTCCACATCCGTAAGCGCAACGGCGAGATCCTCGCGGAGTAGCTCGCAGGACATTCACTTACGCCGAGTTATGACAGCGTTGTAACGTGACCAGAGACGCGGCCCTGTAACAAGTCCGGTTACGATGGCCTCATGAAGCCTATCGCGCTCGTGCTCGTGCTCGCCTCGGTCTCCTTCGCTGCGTGCGGCGGGGATGACACGCCGACCAAGATGGATGCGCAGGGGAGTGGGAGTGGCAGTGGCAGTGGCAGTGGCAGCGGCGCTTTCGGCGCGGCATGCACGGTCGTTACCGACACCGGCAGCACCCAATGCGCGAGTGGCGTGTGCACCGACTCGTTCAACATGACGGCACCGGAGTGCTCGCAAAAGTGCACGATGTTGATGGCGACGGATCCGTCGTGCCCGACCGGGTCGATGGGCCAGAAGTGCAACGCGAAGGGCTACTGCCGCCCGTAGCTCTGCGGATCAGTTGCTCGTCGTGAACACGAGCTTCGATCCGCCGACGAGCTGCGCTTGGGTGAGACCGGTGAGGACATCCGCACCGTCGAGCGTCACGCTCTGAACGTGGGTGCCGTTGCCCTCGCGCACGATCAACAGCTCGTGACCGCCGACCGTGACGCGCGCTTGCACGAACCGCGGCATGCCGATCAACCACTGGTCGCTACCGGCGACCGGGTAGAGGCCGAGCGTCGCGAGCACGTACCACGAGCCCATCGCGCCGCCGTCGTCGTTGCCGGGCACGCCGTCGGGTTGATCGGTGTAGATCGTGTCCTCGACCCAGCGCACCCATTGATCGGTGAGCTCGGGATGGCCGAGCTGGCCGAACAAGAACGGCGCGTTGAGATCGGGCTCGTTGCCGGCCCAGTACCACTTGCGCGGGAAGTTCGCGGCGGATGGATCGCTGGTCTCCCAGTCGGTCTTCGCCTGCGTGAAGAACTCGGTGAGCTTCGCGACCGCGGCGTCCTTTCCACCGAGGATCGTCGCGATGCCGTCGGGATCGTGGACGCCGGCCATCCACAGCGATTGCCATGCGTCGGCCTCGGCGTAGTCGTCGGCCCACACGAACTCGTCGAACGGCTTCGACGTCACCGAGCCGTCGCTGCCGCGCCCGCGCAGAAAGCCGGTCGTCGGATCGTAGAGCTTCCGCCAGCCCTTGCTCCGCGCGAGCAGCGCGTCGTGGTCGGCAGTGTTGCCGAGCGCTCCGGCGAGGTTCGCGAGCGCGAAGTCGTCGTGCGCGTACTCGGTCGTCTCGGACACGGAGCGGCCGGTCGTGTCGGGCACGTAGCCGTACTGGATGTACGCCTCGACGTCGTTGCGGCCACCGCGGCCACCGGCGGGCGCGGTCGGATCCATCGCGGCCGCGCGCAGCGTCGCCCACGCGTCGGCGGCGCCGGAGTCGGGCACACCGCGCAGCTGCGCATCCGCGATCACGATCTCCGCACTCGCGCCGAGCATCGTGCCGGTCTCGCCGATCGCGAGCGGCCACTTCGGATACGCGCCGAGCCCGCTCGCGAACCCGAACAGCGAGCGCGCAGTGTCGCGGGCGCTGTCGGGCGCGAGCCACGCGTAGAGCGGGGCGACATCGCGATACGTGTCCCACAGCGACAGATCCGACATCTGATCGTAGCCCTGCGCGACGACCGGCATTTGATGCGCGAGCACGTACGTGCCGTCGACATCGCCGATCACGCTCGGCATCAGGAACGAGTGATAGAGGCTCGTGTAGAACGTGCGGAGCTGCGCTTCGGTCTCGGCCGTGATCTTGACGACGCCGAGCTTGTGCTCCCAGGCGGCGGTCGTCGCATCGTGCACCGCATCGAAGTCGACCGTCGGAACTTCCGCGGCGAGGTTCGCGCGCGCACCCTCGAGCGAGACGAGCGACATCCCGATCGCGATCGTCGTCGCGCCGGCGGGCACCGCGAGCGCTGCGCCTGTCGTCCAGGTCTGCGACGACGTCCACGTCCCGTGGATCACGTAGTACAGCGTGTAGCCGCCGAACCCGGCCGACATCCCGCCGAGGTGGTGCATCGAGCCGGTGATCTCGCCGGCCGCGTCGTCGACCGTGATCTCGCGCGCATCGACCATTCCGCCCGACAGCGTCTTCGCGAGATCGATCACGAGCGTGCCGGCGCTCGGTAGCGTGTAGCGCTCGACCGCGACGCGCTGGGATGCAGTGAGCTCGGCCTGGATCCCACTGTCGAGCGTGACCGCGTAATAGCCCGCGCCCGCGTGCTCGTCGGCCTTCGCGAAGTGCGCCTCGTAATTCACGACGCTCGTCTTCGCGGGATCGAACGCGAGGGTCGGCATCACCGACAAGATTCCGTAATCGGTCGCGCCGGTGCCGTGGAGGTGCAGCGACGAGAAACCCTGGATCCGATTGTCCCCGGCGAAATAGCCGGAGTAGTGCTGGAAGCTGATCGTGCCGAAGTCGTTGCCGTTCGTGTCCGGGCCGGGCTTCGCGAGCCCGTGCGGAGCGGACGCGCCGACGAAGCAGCTCCCGTACGCGTAGCCGAGACCGCCGGTGCCGATCCGCGGATCGACCCACGTGGTCGCTCGGGTGACCTCCGGCAGCTGCGGAGGTGCATCGTCGCCGCAGCCCGCGAGCAACGCGATCGCGAATAATGCTCGCCGGCCCATCGCGCCGGAATGTAGCGCTAGTTGACGGCGAACGGATACGAGACTGTCGCCACGTCGCCGTTCGCGCGCGCCGGAAACTTCCACGCGTTCGCCGATTTGACGACGCAGGCGGCCACGAGCGGATCTTTGAGGCTCGACTGGACCTGGACGCGGTGGACCTTGCCGCCGGCATCGACCTGGAGCTGGAGGTTGACCGTGCCCTTCAGCGCGGAGTCCTTCTTCTTGCCGTCGGCGAAGCACTTGTTGATCTCGGTGCGGTGACCATTCGCCACCGCCTCGGTGGTGTCGGCATCGATGACTGCGGGGCTGGCGGGGTCAGCGGGGCGGGGCGCCTCGACCGCCGCGACGGCGACGGGCTTCGTGGGCCCGGGGTCGATCGTCTCGGGCTTCGCTTCTTCCGGCTTCGGCTGTTCGGGCTTCGGGTCGATGGTCGGATCGAGCTTCGGAGCTTCCGCAGCGGGCTCCGGTTGCGTTGTTGCCACCTCGACCGGCGCTTCCGGTGCCGCGGCGACCTGCGGCGCTTCATCCGCAGCGGCCTTGCCGATCTTGCGCGGTGCGATCGCAGGCTTGTCGCGCGCGACCGTCCGGTCGATCGTTGGTTTCACCGCCACTGTCACCGCCGCCGCGGCGGGATGGACGATCGGAACCTGGCGCGCCTCGACCTCGCCGAGCGCGACGAGCGTGTCCTCCTCGGTCGCCTCCGCGATGCCCGCGCCCTTCGCGAGGTGCGCGTGGAGATGAGTGGGCCGATCGAACGTCAGCCAGTAGCGCGCGGTCTTGTAGCCCGGCGCGGTGACCTCGACGATCTCCATCACGTCGGTCGCGTTGATCTGCATCGTCGACGGTGCGGTGATGCTGCGGCGGCGGAACGTGAGCCGCGCGTTCGCAACATCCGCGTCGAGCTGGACCAAGATCTTCTCGACCTGCTTCGCGACCGGCTGCGCGACCGCAGGCTTGACCTCGGGCGATGGCGCCTTCGCGATCACCTCGTGCTTGCTGCCCTTCAGCCCGAACGCGATGCCGAGCGCGCCGATGGCGACGCCGAGCCCCGCGATCGCGTATAGCGCATACGTCTTGCGCACGTGCGGCGGCATCCCCAGCCGCACCGGCTCGATCCCCGTCGGCGTCGTGCTCGCGGTCGACGGCCGCGGCATCGTCCGCGATCGGCGAGCGATGTCGGTGATGTTGCTCTCGTCGTCCTCGATCGCGACCGGAATCGGCTGGCTGCGCCGCGTCGGCATCGGCGTGCCGTCGCTGCGCGTGACGAACATCTCGAGCGCCGCCTCGACATCGCTCATCCGCTGGTAGCGCTGGTCCGGAGACTTCGCGAGCAGCTTCGACATGATCATGTCGGAGAGACCGTGCGGGACCTCCGGACGCATCATCGGCGGCGGCGCCTCGCGGACGATGCGCTTCATCAGCTGGCGCGGATCTTCGTCGGTCGCGAACGGGCGACGCGCGGTCAGCATCTCGTAGAGGATCACGCCGAGCGCATAGATATCCGCGCGGCGATCGACGTGCTCGGGGTCGGTGATCTGCTCGGGCGCCATGAACTCCGGCGTCCCCATCACCATTCCTTTTTGCTTGTCGTCGACGGCCAAGAACCGCGAGATGCCGAAGTCGAGCACCTTGACGTGATCGAACACGTCGTCCTCGTCGGTCAGGAACACGTTGTCCGACTTGAGATCGCGATGGACGACGCCGGCGTTGTGCGCGGCGTGCAACGCCGAAGCGATCTGCGTCGCGATCCGGACGGCACGCCGCACCGGCAGCCCACCGACGCGATAGATCTCGTCGGTCAACAGCGCGCCCTCGAGGAACTCGAACACGATGTACGGCACGTGGCTGTGCACGAAGCCCATGTCCGTCGACTCGACGATGTTGGGGTGCCCCAACGTGCCGGCCGCGCGCGCTTCATTCATGAAGCGCTCGATCACATCCGCATCGGTCGCGAGCTCGGGGTGCAAGATCTTGATCGCGACGCGCCGCTTGATCAGCGCGTGCTCGGCCAAGAACACCGATCCCATCCCTCCCTCACCCAGCGTGCGGATGATCCGGTAGCGCCCTTCAACCACGTCCCCTGTCTTCACCACAGCCTCACGCGATCCACCCATGGTCTTCCATCGTGGCTACGCTCGATGATCTGCACAAGGAAACAAGATAGGAATCTCGCTGTGGTTTTCCGACGACGATGTATGCTTCGCGCCGACCGATGCCTTCGTCGAAATCGCCTTTCGATGCACTCGAAAAATTACGCGATCAGCTGCCTGCCGGAACGCCACCTGCGAAGCCTGTCGCTCCGGAACCGAAAGGCCCCGCGCGCGCCGTCGTGCGGCTCGAGCGCAAACAGCGTCGCGGTAAAGAAGTGACGGTCGTGGAAAAGCTCGGGCTGAAAATCAGCGAGCTCGAGACGTGGTGCAAACAACTCAAGCAAGCGATGGGCTGCGGCGGCACCGTGGAAGGCGACGCGATCGTGTTGCAGGGCGATCTGCGCGCGCGCTTACCGGATGTGTTGACCAAGCTCGGCGTTCGCAACGTCAAGGTCTCTGGCTAACGCTCTAGCCATGGGGCTGGACAAGCCGGGCGAGCCGGCAGATCCAGTTGCAGTTTGCAGTACTTCGACGCGTTGCGTTGTGCGCTGGCTGCTCCTAACCGGCTTGATTTATGAGGGCGTCCGGGAGGTAGGCCAGGTTGTCCGGCTTGGCAGGACCCTTGCTGAATAGGCCGTCAGCCATGCGGAATCTCCTGTTCGTCGCGTCGTTGGTGTTGTCGGTGTTGTCGGTGTTGTCGGGTTGCAGCAACGAGGCGGCGCAGATTCCGGATCCTCCGGTGCTGACGATCACGTCGCCCGCGCGCAGTCTGATCCAGAACAACACGAACAAGGTCACCGTGACCGGCACGGTCGCGCCGAACGCGGCGGGCACGCCGGTGACGAAGGTCAGCGTCAACAACATCGTCGCGAACGTGAAGACCGATGGCACGTTCTCGATCGACATCGACGTCAAGCCGGGCGCGATGCTGCTCCACACCGAAGCGCTCGACGCCGACGGTGGCAAGGCGCAGGACACGCGCTCGGTCGAAGCCGGCGAGCTCCGCAAGCCGGGCCAGAACATCGAGAGCGCCGTCACGACCGCGCTGTCGAAGGAAGCGTTCCAGAAGATCAGCGCGGCCGCGGGCCCCTTGATCAAGGGCCTCGATCTCAAGCCGATGCTCGCGCCGATGCAGCCGATGGTGCACTCGGGCGACCAGAACGGCCCGGACTGCTTGTACGGCCAGCTGTTCGTCGACGACGTCAAGATGCAGAACGTGATCATCAGCCTCGCGCCGGTCGCGGGCGGCCTCCAGTTCTCGGCCGAGATCGACGGGCTCGATGTTCCCGGTCACATGAAGTACGCGGTCGCGTGTCTCGGCGGCACCGACAACACCGAGATCAAGGCGACGAAGGTCGTCGTCAGCGGCACGCTGCAAGTCACGCCCGACGGCATGAACGGCTTCGCGACGAACCTCGCGAGCCCGAACGTCCAGCTCACGGGCCTCGACATCACGTCGGGCGGCGTGCCCGGCGCGATCCTCAACATCATCCCGCTCGACAGCGCGATCGAGTACATCATGCCGAAGGTCGCGGGCCTGGTGATGAAGCCGATGATGAACCAGGCGCTCGGTGCACTCGCCGGTCCGAAGACGGTCGACGTCCTCGGCAAGACGCTGACGGTGCAGGTCAAGCCGGCCGACATCGAGTTCACCGCGAACAGCGCGCTCGTCACGCTCGACATGCAGATGCTGATCGGCGGCGCCGAGAACAGCAAGGGCTACATCTTCACCGACAACGGCATGCCGAACATGGACCCGGGCACCGGCATGCAGCTCGGCATCGCCGATGACCTCGCGAACGAGATGCTGTCGCAGTTCGTCGCGATCGGCATGCTGAACCTGTCGCTGCCCGAGTCGGGTGGCTCGTTCGACGGCGCGACGATGGCGATGACGTCGCCGCCGATGATCAGCGCGGACCCGGCCGACGGCAAGATGCGCCTCGTGCTGCCCGACATGATCGCGACCTTCACGAATGCCGGCACGCCGATCGCGAAGGCCGCGATCAACGCGACCGTCGACCTCCAGATCCAGCCCGCGAACAACGGCCTCGGCGTCGCGATCCAGCTCGGCAAGCCGAACATCAACGTCGACGTGCTTCCCGACATCGCGAACGAGTCGCACTACTCCGACGAGGAGCTGTCGGCCGCGGTCCAGATCGGCCTCGACAACCAGATCGCGTCGATCACCGCGCTGCTCGGCGGGATCCCGCTACCCGCGATGGCCGGTCTGCAGATGAAGAACCTGTCGGTCACCGGCACGGACGGTTACGTGATGGTGAAGGGCGCGTTGCAGTAAGCTAGGCGGGTGGGTGGAAAAGCGGGCGCGAAGAAATCAGCGAAGCCGGTAGCAAAAACAAAGGTGACGAAACGCGGTGCTCCGAAAGCGGCGCCGCGTTTGGCGTTGAAGGCCAAGGCGACTTCGAAGGCGAAGACCAAGGTCAGTGCGAAGCCTAGGAGCCCGAGCCCGAGCCCGAGCCCGAGCCCGAGCCCGAGCCCGAGCACGCAAAAGAGGCTGCGCGACGAGAGGCTGGGGGAGGTAAGTGCGCCGTCGGGCAAGATCGCGATCTTCGACGTCGGGCTGTTTCCGTTCTTGCCGCGCGACACGTTGGAGCCCGCGCTGGTGACGTGCGAGGTGCCGGCGAAGGCGAAGCTGCCCGTGTTCGGCCGCCGTGTCGGGGCGGGCAGGTTCTCCGACAGCTGGGACTTCGTCGCGGTGCGGCTGTCGCCAGAGTCGGTCACGAGCACCAAGAAGCTCGGCGAGGCCGGCGTCGACTTCGCGCGGCTCATGATCATCGATCACCACGCACTCGACGCGTGGGTCCACGAGGACAGCCTCGACGGCAAGGCCGATCTGATGTTCTGGGGACGCGACGCCGCGCTCGCCGCACGCCGGATCACCGCACCCCCGACGACCGAAGGCTACGGCTGGACGAACCTGACCGTCGCGGCCGCGACCGCGAAGTGGGATCAGCTCGAACGCGTGAAGGCCGAGAACCACTGGTTGCTCGCGAGCGACCTGCGCCCGCACTCGCATCATTCTCACGCGCTCGCCGCCGCGCGCGCGAGCAAGCAGGGCGCCGGCACGGTCACCGTCGATGGTGCGCAGGCGCTGCTGTTCTTCACCAGCTGGGGCGACGGCGTGTTTCCGATCTATCTCGACAGCGACGCCGACGATCGCCCCGTCCAGATCCGCGTGCAGTTGAACACCGCCGAGTCCAACGCCGCGCTACGCGCGGTCAATCGCTGATCATCCGCGATAGGTGTAGGGTGTCGCAATGCAGGTCCTTTATCTCCCTGGCTTCGCCTCGGGACCGTCATCGACGAAGGCGCGGGCGTTCGCCGATCACTTCGCCGCGCGCGGGATCACGGTCGATCGGATGGATCTGCGCAAGCCCTCGTTCGAGCACCTGCGGCTGAGCTCGATGATCGATCACGTACGCGAGTCACTGCGCGGCGATGCCGTGCTGATCGGCTCGAGCCTCGGCGGGCTGACCGCGGCGCGCGTCGCCGAGCGCGATGATCGGGTGAAGGCACTCGTGCTGCTCGCGCCGGCGTTCCGGCTCGTCCATCGCTGGCAGCAACAGCTCGGCGCCGAGTGGGACGACTGGAAGCGGACCGGCTGGCGCGAGGTGTTCGACTACTCGAAGAACGGGCCGTCGCAGATCTCGTTCGGGTTCATCGAAGATGCGCTCGCGCTCGGCACCGACTTGCCGAACGTGATGACGACCTCGCTGATCATCCACGGCACGCGCGACGAGACCGTGCCGATCGAATACTCGCGCCAGCTGAAGGAGCGCCATCCCGACAGCGTGACGCTGGTCGAGCTCGACGACGGCCACCAGCTCCTCGACACGATTCCGCGTCTGCTCGCCGAGACCGACCGCTTCCTTGCGCCCTACCTCAAGTAGTGTCATCATGACACTATGAGTCTCGAGCGCGCGCTGTTGGCACTGGAAGGGCTATCGGTCGCCGACGCGTTCGGCGAGCAGCTGCTGCACGCGGCCCCCGCGACGCGCCAGATCGCGCTCGGCGAGCGCACGGTCGCGCTCCCCGGTGGCACGCGGAAGTGGATGTGGACGGACGACACCGCGATGGCGGTCTCGATCGTCGAGACGCTCGCGCTCCACGCTGGCATCGACATCGACGAGCTCGCGTCGCGCTACGCCAAGCGCTACATCGCGCAGCCGGCGCGCGGTTATGGCCGCGGCGCGCACCACGTGCTCTCGGAGATCGGCCACGGCGTGCCGTGGGAGACTGCCGCGAAGAGCGTGTTCGATGGTCAAGGCTCGTGCGGCAACGGTGGCGGCATGCGGTCGGCACCGATCGGCGCGTACTTCTGCGCCGACCTCGCGGCGGTCGTCGAGCACGCAACCCGCTCGGCCGCGCCAACCCACGCGCATCCCGACGGGATCGCCGGCGCGGTCGCGGTCGCGGTCGCCGCGGCCCGGGTGTTCGACGGTGAACGGGATCCACGCGCGCTGCTCGAGGCGGTCGTCGCTCACACCCCGAAGGGGCCGACCTGCGACGGCGTACGCCGCTCGATCGCGATGTTGCGCGCCGAGCCGATCACGGTCGCCGCCGAGCTCGGCAACGGCAGCCGCGTCCTCGCGGCCGACACGATTCCGTTCGCGATCTGGTGCGCGGCGGCTAACTTGGGTGACTACGCGAACGCCCTGTGGAGCTGCGCGAGCGTCGGCGGCGACATCGACACCACGTGCGCCATGGCCGGCGGCATCATCGTCGGCGCCGTCGGGCTCGCCGGCATCCCGGCCGACTGGCGAGCAGCACGCGAGCCGCTCCCGTGATAAACCGCGCGCGTGACTGACGAGGACGCCAAATTCGCCGTCGTGGCGTTGAGCGCGATCTTCTTCGTCATCGATCCGCTCGCGAACGTGCCGGTGTTCCTGTCGATCACCGGAGCGCTGACGAGCGAGCAGCGCAAGAGCGTCGCGCTGCGCGCCTCGTTCGCGACCTGGGTGATCCTGATCCTGTTCGCGATCACCGGCGGTCTCGTGTTCAAGGCGTTCGGGATCTCGCTCGGCGCGTTCAAGGTCGCCGGCGGGATCATGCTGCTGCTGATGTCGATCGACATGATGCGCGCGCAACCGTCACCGACCCGCTCGACGAAAGAAGATCGCGACGAGAGCCGCACGCAGGGCGACGACATCGCGATCTTTCCGATCGCGATCCCGATGCTAGCTGGACCCGGCGCGATCGCGACCGTGATGGTGTTGATGTCGCGCGCGACGTGGCACCCGGTGCGAATGTCGGCGGTGTTCCTCGCGGTCACGATCACCTGCCTCATCACGTGGCTGCTGATGCGAAGCGCGGCGAACGCCGAGCGATTCCTGCCGAAGACACTGCTCCGCGCGTTCGAGCGCGTGATGGGCCTCTTGCTCGCCGCGGTCGCCGTCGAGTTCATGGCGAGCGGCGTGCGCGACCTCGTGTTGCTCGCGCAGTAGCCGAGCCGTGTCATGATGACACGCGATGCATCGCCTAGCGCTCGTGGTCCTCGTTCACCTCGTTCTGGCCGCCTGTGGCGGTAGCTCCAAATCGTCCGAGTCGACGATGCCCACCGGCGGCACGACGGCGACAGCACCCGGTGGTGCGGCTGCCGGATCAGGTCCGAGCTGCGGTGAGGCCGCCGACCGCACCGTCGATACACTTTCGAAGGCGCACGCCGATGCGCCACCAGACATGGTGAAGAAGATCCGCGACACGCTCGCGAGCCATTGTGAAAAAGATGGCTGGTCCGCCGAGTCGCGCAGCTGCTTCGCTCACATGCAGACGCCAGACGATGGCAACAAGTGCGAAGAGGGTCTCAGCCAGGCCCAGAAAGATTCGCTGAACAAAGAAGCCGTACCCGAAGAAGGCGGCAGCCGCGGTCCGAAAAAAGGCGGCGACCCCGAAGACGGCGGCGAGTAGGGACGGTAACCAGTTACTCAACTTGTGGCTCGTAACCCCGCGAATCACTTAGGCCGCGGAGGGACGGTTACAAATTCAATCCTGGGGCGGGGCCTCCAGTCGTGGTAACCGTCTGCACCCGTGACCGCGCGCCCGCTGTTCTCCTACCGGCCGTACTGGGCGCATCGCTTCGGCATCGCTCCCTATCTGCCGACCACGCGCGCCGAAATGGACGAGCTCGGCTGGGACAGCTGTGACGTCGTCCTCGTCACCGGCGACGCGTACATCGATCACCCGAGCTTCGGGATGGCGCTGATCGGCCGGCTGCTCGAGTCGCACGGCTTTCGGGTCGGCATCCTCGACCAACCCGATTGGCGCGACCCCGCAGCGTTCACCGCGCTCGGCCGACCGAACGTGATGTGGGGCGTGACCGCCGGCAACATGGACTCGATGGTCAATCGCTACACCTCCGACAAGAAGGTCCGTAGCGACGACGCGTACTCGCCCGACGGCGCTGCCGGTTTGCGCCCCGATCGCTCGGTGATCGTCTACGCGCAGAAGTGCCGCGAAGCGTTCGCCGACGTGCCGCTCGTGATCGGCGGCATCGAGGCGAGCCTGCGCCGGATCGCCCACTACGACTACTGGAGCGACAAGGTCCGCCGCTCGATCCTCGCCGACACCCGCGCCGACTTGCTGGTCTACGGCAACGCCGAGCGCGCGATCGTCGAGATCGCACATCGCCTCGCCGAGGGCACGCCCGCGCGAGAGATCCAGGATCTGCGCGGCACCTCATTTCTCGGCGCTCGCGCCGGGTTCTCGACGATCGATTCGACGAGCCTCGACAAGCCCGGGCGGGTCGATCCGAAGCCGGATCCGTACGCGATGGAAGAGCGTGCGCAGGCCGAAGGCGCTGCGTGCACGACGGGCGAAGCCGCGCCGACGAACCTCATCCAGCTGAAGCCCAAGCGCGTGTCGCGCGATCAGCAAGTGATCCGGATGCCGAGCTTCGAGCAAGTCTCGGCCGACCCGATCCTCTACGCGCACGCGTCGCGCGTGCTCCACCTCGAGCAAAACCCCGGCAACGCACGCGCGCTCGTCCAGCGCCACGGCAACGCCGACGTGTGGATCAACCCGCCGCCGATTCCACTCACGACCGCCGAGATGGACGCGCTCTACGAGCTGCCGTTCTCGCGCCTGCCGCATCCGCGCCACCAGCCGACGAAGCTGCCCGCCTACGAGATGATCAAGTTCTCGGTCACGATCCTCCGCGGCTGCTTCGGCGGTTGCAGCTTCTGCTCGATCACCGAGCACGAGGGCCGGATCATCCAGAGCCGCAGCGAGAAATCGATCCTCCACGAGATCGAGCGGATTCGCGACTCGACGCCCGGCTTCACCGGCAACATCTCGGACCTCGGAGGCCCGACGGCGAACATGTATCGGATGGCGTGCAAGACCCGCGAGATCGAAGCCGCGTGTCGCAAGCCGTCGTGCGTGTTCCCCGATATCTGCGACAACCTCGGCACCGACCACAGCTCGCTCGTCGCGCTGTATCGCAAGGCGCGCGCGATCAAGGGCGTGAAGCGGATCTTCATCGCATCGGGAGTGCGCTACGACCTCGCGGTGCGCTCGCCCGAGTGGATCAAGGAGCTCGCGCAGCACCACACCGGCGGCTATCTCAAGATCGCGCCCGAGCACACCGAAGAGGGTCCGCTCGAGCACATGATGAAGCCCGGCATCGGTGCGTACGATCGGTTCAAGGAGCTCTTCGATCGCTACTCCGCCGAGGCCGGCAAAGAGCAGTACCTGATCCCGTACTTCATCGCGGCGCACCCCGGCACGACCGACGAGGACATGCTGAACCTCGCGCTGTGGTTGAAGCGCAACGGCTTTCGCCCCGATCAAGTCCAGGCGTTCTTGCCTTCCCCGATGGCGAGCGCGACCGCGATGTATCACACGGGTTATTCACCGCTGCGCTCGCTCGTCGCGCGTGACAAGGTTCACGTCGTGAAGGGCCTCGAGCGCCGCCGCCTCCACAAGGCGTTCTTGCGGTACCACGATCCTCACAACTGGCCGGTGCTGCGCGAGGCGCTCCACCGCATGGGCCGCGGCGATCTGATCGGCGGCGGCAAGCAGTGCCTCGTGCCATCGTGGCAGCCGGCCCACGTCGGAAAACCCGGTGCGAGATCCGGAAAGCGACTGCAGCCGGGAGTCGCTCTCACGCAACACACCGGATTACCTCCGATGCCAGGCCGGCCCAGGAAACGCTGACGCCGCGTTAGCGCACATCGGCGCCTTTGTAGCGATTCTCATGCGCGGTAAGATCGAACGGCTGGATGGGACCCACCACTGACGATTCGGGCGTCGTTCCCATCGGGGCGATGCTCGACGGCCGCTACCGGGTCGACTCCGTGCTCGGCAAGGGCGGCATGGGCCGCGTCTACAGGGGCGAGCACACCGGCATCGGTCGCGCGGTCGCGATCAAAGTTCTCCACGCCGACCTCGGCAGGAACAAGGAAGCGGCGGCGCGGTTCCAGCGCGAGGCGATCGCTTCGGGCCGACTCGATCATCCGAACATCGTCGGCGTCAGCGATTCGGGCGTGCTCGAAGATGGCTGCCCGTATCTCGTCATGGAGGTGCTCGAAGGCGAGGAGCTCGGCAAGCGCCTCGAGCGCGAGAAGCGAATCCCGTGGCCCGAGGCGATCGAGATCATGCGCGGCGTGTTGTCGGGGCTGCGCCACGCGCACGAGCGCGGTGTCGTTCATCGCGACATCAAGCCCGACAACGTGTTCCTCGCGAACAAGGACGGCGAGGTCGTCGTCAAGCTTCTCGACTTCGGCATCGCGAAGCTCTACCAGAACAGCACCGACGATCCGGCGACGACGCGCGCGGGCCTCACCGTCGGCACGCCGGCGTATCTCTCGCCCGAGCAGGCGGTGGGCGGCGAGATCAAGCCGGCGACGGATCTGTATTCGGCGAGCGTCGTGTTCTACGAGATGCTCGCCGGCCGGCCGCCGTTCGAAGATACCGATCCGCTGTCGATCATGACCGCACACGTGTCGCGCGAGCCACCGACGTTCGCGGAGGTCGCGCCAGATCTCGAGTTGCCGCCCGGGCTCGAGCGGGTGGTCCGCCACGGGCTCGAGAAGGTCTCGGCCGAGCGGATCCAGACCGCGAACGAGTACATGGACGCGCTCGACGCGGTGTTGCGCGCTGCCGGTTACGCGGTGATGCCGCGCGCCTCGGGCCAGGTCCGGATCCCCACGCCTGCGCCGGGGTCGATCACGTTGCCGCCGAACGCGACCCCTGCGCCGTTCGCACGCACCGCGATGTCGCCGACGACGCGTGCCGGGACGTCACAAACCGGATCGTTCACGCCGATGCCGTTCTCCGCGCAGTCGACGACGCAGGTCGGCGATGACGAACCGCTGCCCCGCAAGTGGCTCGTGCTCGTCGGCGTCGTGGTGTTCGCGGCGATCCTGATCGCGATCGTGCTGAAGTTGTCGGGCAAGAACGCGATGGCGCCGGCGCAGCCGACGAAGGACGACAAGCATGACGATCGACGTGATCGCGAGGACAAGCGCGACCACGATGACGACAAGCGCGACAAGAAGGACAAGCACCACGGCGAGCGTGCCGAGCGTCCCGACAGCGACCATGGCGAGGACAAAGACGACGGCCCGCGCCCGCCGCCGCCGAGCCCGATCGAAGCCACACTCGATCGCGACACCGCGTTCAAGGCCGCGTTACTCGACCTCCAGGACGGCAAGACCTGCACCGATCGCAAGGCCGCGATCCCGAAGCTCGTCGCGCTCGGCGATCCCCGCGCGATCGAACCACTCCGGCGCGCGCGTTATCGGATGCGCGGTGGCGTGCTCGGCTTCGGCGACAGCAACACGAACGGCTGCCTGCGGACCGACGCCGACGACGCGATCAAGGCGCTCGGCGGCACCGTTCGCTGACTGGGGTGAGGTCGGGTTGCAGTGGAGCGCCGGCATTACACCGCTCGCCGGGCCCCGCATGATCTCGCACCGGCACCGGCGCGCCGACGCTCGTGAAGCACTGCGCGAACGGTTGCCGGATCAACGCCGGCGACGACGACAGCTGCAGGTGATCAGCGCAGCCCCGCGCGGCCGAGCAGGCGGTGCAGGTGGACGCGATCCACACCTGCGGCGCGCGCGGCCGCGCTGACGTTGTTGGCGTGCGCGACGAGCAGTTGCTCGAGATAGCGCCGCTCGAGATGGCGGACCCAGCGCTCGCGGACGACGCGCAGCGGCTCCGTTGGATCGATCGCGAGCTCGTCATCGATCTCGTCGCGGGCGACGGCGTAGTCCTCGCGGACGAGTGCGGCTTCGACGTAGTTGCGAAGCTCGCGTACGTTACCCGGCCAGCGATGACGGAGGAGCTCGGGCAACAGCTCGCCAGAGCGCAGCGGTGCCGCTGCGGGCGAGTCGACCGCGCGAAGGTCAGAGAGTAACGCGTCGATCAGCGCCGGCAGATCCTCGGTCCGCTCGCGCAATGGCGGCAGCGTGATCGGTACGACCGCGAGCCGGAAGTACAGGTCGGAGCGGAACCGGTGCGCGTTGACCTCCTCGCGCAGGTTGCGGTTCGTCGCCGCGATGACGCGGACGTCGGTCGAGATCCGCTCACTCGAGCCGACGCGCTGGATCTCGTGGCGATCGAGCGCACGCAACAGCTTCGGTTGGAGCTCGAGCGCGAGCTCGCCGAGCTCGTCCAGCACGAGCGTGCCGCCAGACGCTGCCTCGAACGCGCCGATCCGCCGCGTGGTCGCACCGGTGAACGCGCCGGCCTCGTGGCCGAACAGCTCGACCTCGAGCAGGTTCGCGGGAATCGCGCCGCAATCGACGATGACGAACGGACCGTCGCGCCGCGCGCTCTCGGTGTGCAGCGCTTCCGCAGCGAGCTCCTTGCCCGTGCCGCTCTCGCCTTGCAGCAGCACGGTCGCGGTGCTCGTGGCCGCCGCCTCGAGCTGCGCGAACGCGGCGCGCATCGCGACCGAGCCGCCGCCGAGCCGGCCGAATCGGGTGCGCGGCGACAGCGCGAGCTCGACGTCGCGGTTGCCGAGATCGAAGCGCAGCGTCGTGCGGCCGAGCACGAGGATCGCGCCATCGCGCAGCGGCGCCTCGATCACGCGCACGTGGTCGACAAGCGTGCCGTTGCGGCTGCCGAGGTCGCGCACGGTCGCGGCGCCGTTCGCGATCCGGATCTCGCAGTGAAATTTCGACATCGCCGAATCGACGATCACGAGATCCGCGCGCGGGTCGGCTCCGATCACGAGGCGCGGCGACGCGAACGACTGCGCGCGGCCATCGATGGTCAGCCGGTATTCACGCACGAACGCACGCCGCGGCCCATCCGCGAGCAATTCGGTGGTGCGCGGATCGGCGACCATCAGTCGAGCGTTTCGCCTGCCCGGCGGATGGGCGTTCGAGATTTTGCGTGGCGTGTCGGCGGAGCGGCGATACGCGCGGGTACGACGAGAGGTTGCGGCGACGGCGACGCGACCACCGCTGGCGGCTGGGGCGCGGCGAGCGTCGTCAGCTCGGGCACGGGCACGGGCAGGCTCGACGCAGCCTGCTTCGGTACGAGCGCGTATCCGGCGGTGGCGAGCGCGATCCCCATCGCGGCGACGACCGGCCAGCGCCGTTTGCGCTTCACGACAGGTTCACTCTCCACGTCCTGCGTCATCCGTTCATCGCTGCGCAGCATCTCGGCCAGCGCGACCATCGACGGCCTCCGCGCCGGATCGCGATCGAGACACGCGGCGATCGCGCGAGCGAGGACCGGCGAACAGCGGGCAGGAGGTGCCGGCTCGACTAGCTGCGGGCAGCGGCCGCCGGCGAAGTCGTCAAACGGCAGGCTCCCGGTCGCGGCCTCGAACAGCATCGCTCCGAGTGCCCACACATCGCCGGCCGGCGTCACGAGCCCCGCGGTCCACTGCTCCGGTGCCATGTACGCGGGCGTGCCGATGCGTGTCGAGGTCGCGAGCGCATCGCAGGCGAGCGAGCGAGCGATTCCGAAGTCGACGATCTTCGGCGTCGCGCCGGCCAGCATGACGTTCGCGGGCTTGAGATCGCGGTGGACGATGCCGCGGGCGTGCACGGCTGCCATGCCGTGCGCGATCTCGGCGCCGAGCTCGCGCACCTCGTCTTCGGCGATGGCTCCGCGCGCGAGCCGAGCCGCGAGCGTCTCGCCGTGGATCCGTTCGAGCACGAGGAAGCCATCGCCGATCGCGTGGACGCGCGCGACGTTCGGATGCGAGATCGCGCGCGTTCGTTCGAGCTCGGCCGCGAAGCGCGCGACCGCGCGCGCATCCCCGAGCAAGTGCGGGTGCAGCCGCTTGATCGCGAGCTGATCATCGCCGGCGACCGCGAACACCTCGCTGGTCGCGCCGCGGCCGAGCGAGGCGCCGAGCACGTACATCGCGAAGAACTTTCGCATGCGCGCTGCGCGATCGAGCGCGGAATCGCTGCGGACAATCGTGTGCGGTGTCGACTCCCAGTGGTCAGCCTGCACAGGCGGCGGCATCATCGCGGCGATGTGGAGAGTCGCCGCGCTCGCGCTCGCGCTGCTGCTGCCTGCGACCGCGTTCGCAGATCGCGTCGACAGTGAAGCGCTCGGTCACCTCGATCGCGGTGTCGCCGCGTACCGCCTCGCCGATTACCCGACCGCGCGCCGCGAGCTCGATGCCGCGATCGAGCTCGTTCCCGATCGCGCGAATCCATATCGCTGGCGCGCGTTGACCGAGCTCGCACAGCACGATTGCGCGACCGCCGTCGTCGATATCGAGTCGTTCATGTCGCGCGTGCCCGCGGGGGACGACCGGATCGCCGAGCTCGCGAGCGCGCGCGATCGTTGCGTCGCGAGCACGCGCGTCGCGGTCGGGGCACCGATACCCGCACCGCCGCTGCACGACGAGCCGGCATTCTACGACCACTGGTGGTTCTGGACCGCGGTCGGTGCGGTCGCTCTCACCGGTGCTGGCGTCGCGTACGGCGTGACTCGTCACGACGAGACGACGTTGCCGATCGTGCACTGCACCGACGCCGGGTGTCGGTGAGGGCCTGCTCGCCTCGCCCGTGCTCGCGAGCTGCGCGACCGACGATCCATGCGACGCGATCAGCTCGAGCTCGATCTATCGTGGGGCGACCGCCATGGAACGACGACGCTCCAGCCCGACGGGACGGCAACGTTGCCGCTCGTCATCGCCGCGATCACCGGGACCGCGCCGCGGCTCGCCGTCCTCGGTGGCGGCAAGCTGAGCGGGCAAGTGCTCGGCACTGGCGTGCACGACCGCGTGCGAGATCATGACCGGCAGCGACGATAGCTGCCGCTAGACGCGCTTCGCTTTCCAGTCCTTCTGCGTGATCGCCTCGAAGTCGATCACCAGGCAGATCGGCTTGTCCTGCGCGTCGACCGCCCAGTACGCCGTGAACTCGCCCTTGCCCGACGGAATCGCGAGCGCGCGCCGGCCGTCGGTGAGCGGGACCTCGACCGGCTGCATTCCGTTCGCCTCGGGCAGCGCGAGCACGCCCGGCGATCCGGCGCTCGCATCGATCAGCGCGAGCCAGCCCGTGCTCGACGCGACGCGCGGCTGATCCTCGATCACGGGCTTCTTCTTGCCCTTCCACTGTGCAGCGGTCCACCGCGCGATCGGCGGCCGACCGGTGTGGATCACGAGCGCGGCAAGCTCGTCCTTCGTCGCATCGACCGCATTGAAGGGCCGCACGAGCGACAACATGATCCGGAACTGACCGACGCCGGCGGGCCGATCGAGCACCTTCCAGCTGTGCTTGTCCGCGGGATCGAAGATCGCGAGCGAGCCCGACGCGACCGGCAGCTGCGCCGGCACGAGCGTGCCCGGTGCGCTCCACATCCGCACGTCGATCTTGTTCGCACCGAATCGTTCGCCGTAGCGGATCAAGCGACCGATATCGCGCGCGGGGATCGGCTCCTCGCGCGGCGGCGGCGGCGGCGGTGCAGCGACCACCGGCACGGGGCGCGTAACGCGCGTCGACTTTGGAATGGGAGCTTTCTTTTGCTTCGGGTTCGCCTTCGCGACAACTCTCGTTGTCGGCTTCGCAGGCGCGCGCTTCGCCGGCTTGGCCTTCGTCTTCCCCACGCGCGAAACCTAGCATTAGATCGCGGCACGCTGGCGTGCGTTACCAGCAGCCATGAGCAAACCAAGTTGGACATTGGTCGCCCTCACCAGCTTGGGTGGCACCGCACTCGCCGATACCACCCAGCCGATCGCCGCCGACGACATGGCGTCCGAGACCGTGACCGTGACCGGCTCGCACCGCGGCGTCGCGCACGACTACCTGGTCGCCCCTGACGGTGGCGAGCTGACCGGCGAGATCAAGTTCGTGATGGCCGACGCGATGCCGAACGGCTCCGCGCTGAAGTTCACCGACCTCGCACTGTTCGATCTCGTCGGCCGCTGGTCGCTATTCGGCAAGCTCGAGCTCTCGGGCAGCGTCGACTTTCTCCCGAAGCAGCCGTCGACGACCGCCGAGCGGGCGTGGCAAAGCGCGGGTGGCGCGGTGCGTGCGCCGCTCGGTCCGCGCGCCGCGATCACGCTGTCGGGTGGCGGTGGTCACCTGCTCGATCACACCGGCATGTGGTCGCGCGAAGCGCTCGCACTCGAATGGAAGAAGCCGATCGATCCCGAGTTTCTCGCGTTCGACATCCAAGGCGGTGTCGACGGCATCACACTCTCGGCCCCGCGGTCGCGCGGCGCGGAGATCACCGAGCTCTCCGTCCAGACCAGTGCGTTGTTTCACACACCCCACGGCGAGTGCGGTGCGTGGGTCGGGATCGGCTACGCGATTCCAGTGCAATCGAGTGGGCTCGATCCGACGACCGGGATGGCGCTCGATCCGCAACCGCGGCTCGACTTTCACGCGGGCGCCGTGCTCGCGATCGAGAAGACGTGGGACCTGTTCGCCGACTTCGCGGTGATCGATCGCGGCGATCTGGCGAATGCGGCGACGCGACTCCCGATCCTCGATGGCGGGTTCGATCAGAAGCAGATCATCTTCGGCGTCACCCGTCACATCGACCCGCCTCATCACCGCAACCCGGACGTCGATCCCCAGAACGCGTATCAGCTGGAGTAGAAAATTACCCTGGGGCTGGGTACACCCGGACCCCACAAACCGAGCGTAAGCGCACGAAATTGCTAACTCCTGAACCTGGATCGGTACGTGTAATTACGTACGTTCGTGCAGAACTTCGCCGACTCGCAGCAGCCCGCCCGTGACCGCCTGATTCGCGAATACTCGGACGCCGCGCGCCGGATCGCTCTTCGTATGGCTCGCCGATGTCCGGATTGGATCGCCCGCGAAGACATCGTCGCCGCTGGCCTGCTCGGCCTGATCGAAGCTGCCGATCGTTACGACGCCACCCGCCAGGAGCCGTTCCTCGCGTTCGCCGAGCATCGGATCCGCGGCGCCGTCCTGGACGAGCTTCGCCGCGGCGACATCATGCCGCGCAGGGTTCGCCAGCTCGCGCGCAAGATTGCTTCTGCGATCCGCGAGCTCGAGAAGGACGGCTCGACGCCCAGCGATCAGCGGATCGCCGACGCGCTCGGCGTCTCGCTCGACACCTATCGCACCGGGCTCTCCGAGCTCGTTCATGTCGAGGTCGGCCCGATCGACGGCGAGACCACACACCTCGCGTCGGATTCGGTCGCGCCCGATGTCGAAGCCGGTCACCGCCTCACGCTCGCGCGCGTGCGCGCTGCACTCGCGCACCTCGAACAGCGCGACGTCACGATCCTCGGCCTCCACTACGTCGAGGACCTCACGTATCAAGAGATCGCGGAGACCCTGCGGATCACCCCGTCGCGCGTGTGCCAGCTCCTGTGGCGCGCGGTCGAGCGGCTCCGCGATCAGCTCGGCCCGGATATCCAGGACGGCGAACAACCGCGGAGGGCCGCATGAGTATTCGCGTGATGATCGCGGACGACGAAGCGATGGTCCGGCGCTCGATGTCGAGCGCACTCGGGCGCGCCGGCTTCGACGTCTGCACGTCGGAGGATGGCTCGGCCGCCCTGCGCCTTGCCGAGATCGCGCCCCCCGATATCGCGCTCGTCGACATGAACATGCCGATGGGTGGTCCGGAGCTGGTCGCTCGGCTGAAGGCGATGCACGGTCACAATGTCTGGGTCGCGGTGTTGTCGGGTGAGGACCCGGACGAGATCCGCGAGGAATGCCTCGCAGCGGGCGCGGACGACGTGATCATGAAACCGATCTCGCCGCAGGAGCTGCGCCGCAAGCTGATCGCTGCCGCTCCGGCCGGTAAGACGCTTCCCGTCGCCTCGTGATCGTGTAAACCTGCTCGCCTCTCGTGGGCGAGGATCAAGGCACACCGTTCAAGGTGATGGTCGTCGAGGATGACGACGACGTCGCTCGCGCGATCGCGCGCAAGCTCGGGGCCGACGGCCACGAGGTCGAGGTCGCGCGCGAACCGCAGAGCGTGATGGCACGGCTCGATGCCGATCTCGCCGACTGGGACGTCGTGATCCTCGATGTCGGCTTGCCCGGGATGAGCGGCATCGACGTGCTCAAGCATTTCCGCGAGGTCAGCTCCAACGCGTCGGTGATCATGCTCACCGGCGACAGGACCGCGGCGACCGCGACGACGTGCATGCGGGCAGGCGCGTTCTACTACATCACCAAGCCGTTCGAGCCGGTCGAGCTGTCGTCGATCGTGATCAGCGCGGCTCGCCACTCGTCGTTGCGCAAGCAACTCGCGGTCGCCCAGAAGCCCCACGACAACCCGATCGAGACGATCCTGATCGGGATCAGTCAGCCGATGCGGAAGCTCAAGGCCGCGCTCGAACGGCTCGCCGAGCAAGATGTCTCGATCCTCGTGCAGGGCGAGAGCGGCACCGGCAAGGAGCTCGTCGCACGCGCACTGCACGAGCGCGGCGCGCGTCACCGGAAGCGGTTCGTCGCGCTCAACTGCGGCGCGATTCCGGAGAACCTGATCGATAGCGAGCTGTTCGGCCACGTCAAAGGCTCGTTCACGGGCGCGACGACCGACCGCGCAGGCGTGTTCATCGAAGCCGACGGCGGCACGTTGTTTCTCGACGAGATCGGCGACATGCCGATCGGCGTCCAGGCGCGGCTGTTGCGCGTGCTGCAGGAGAGCGAAGTGCGGCCGGTCGGCGGCAGCGGGGTCAAGAAGGTCGACGCGCGCGTGATCGCTGCGACGAACGTCGATCTCGCGAGCGCGGTCGACCAGCAGAAGTTCCGCCAGGATCTGTTCTACCGGCTCAACGTCGTCGCGCTGCGGGTGCCACCGTTGCGCGAGCGGATCGACGACATGCCGATCCTCGCCGCGCACTTCTTGAAGAAGCACGCGGGCGCCAAGCCGCCGGCGCTCGCGCCCGAGACGCTCGAGGTGATGGGCGACTACGGCTGGCCTGGCAACGTGCGCGAGCTCGAGAACGCGGTACTCCACATGCTGGCGCTGCATCGCGGCGAGGTCGTCGGGCCCGATGCGTTACCGCCGGCGGTGACCGGCCGGAGCAGCGGCAGCAACGGCGTCGGCGTCACGATCACCGACGACGATGACGAGGCGATCGGTCTGACCGAGGCCAAGCGGCGCGCCAGCGGTGCGTTCGAAAAGCGCTATCTGACGCGCGCGATGGAGCGGTCCAAAGGATCCGTGTCCGAAGCGGCACGGCTGGCCGGGCTCGATCGCACGAACTTCCGCAGGCTGCTCCAGCGCCACGGCATCGATCCGGTCGCGTTCAAGTAACCCGGCGGCGGCGACGCAAGAGACCGAGCGCGACGAGCCCGAACGGCACCGCGCCACTGATCGGCGTCGTCGAGCGACAGCTGCAATCCTCCGGCAGCACGCCCGTCACGTAGATGTGGCTCGTCACGACGATCGGCTGGTTGATGTCGTTGATCACCTGGACCCGGAACCGCTGCGCGAGCCCGGTCGGGTTCTCGCGAAACGTCGTCGTGAAGTCATCGCTCGTGACCGGGACTTGCTCGGCCTTCTGGCCGTCGATCCAGATCTGGACGAACGTCCCGTTGCCGCCGGTGACGTGGACCGGAAACTGAAAGCTCGTGACGTTCTCGGTGACATCGTCACCGATCTCCGCGAGCGTGCCGTCGTGTTGCGTGTAGTTGAAGTCCACCGCCGGCGCGCCGGGGCCTTGCAGATCGACCTGCGTGCGGCCGTGCTTCAGCGCATCGACGATCGCGGCCTCCGAGAGATTGTCGGCGAGCACCAGCGTGGTCGGCTCACCGATCGGCGAACCGGTCGATGACTCGTTCATCCCGGCGGTGTGATCGTCGCTGCCGCCGATCGCGGCGATCTTGTTGCCGGCGGCGAGCTCCTTGTCCCACAGCGCGATCGCGCGCGGGTAGAACGCGTTGATGCCGATGTCGAAGTTGCCGGTCAGCACCTCGAGGCCGGTGACCTGGTCCCACGGCGTGTCGTCGACATGCGCCCACTCGCAACCGATGCACGCGGTGCCGAGATCGAGCACCGGATGGTTGACGATGAACACGCCACCTTGTGCGTTGACGTCGCTGATCACGTTCGTGATCGTGCGACCGTTGTAGCCGATGCGGTGATCGACGTAGGTCGAGATGCCGACGGCGTTGCCGTGGCCGCCGTACGTCGTGATCTCGGCGCCTCGCAAGAACAGGAGATCGGGGTGAGCGGGTTGGATCGCGGAGAGCAGCGCGTGTTGCGCGACGGTGTTGTGATCGCTGATGTTCGCGAAGTCGAGGCCCTGGGTCTTCGCGAGCGCGATGATCTCGTCGAACGTCGCGCCGGCGTCGCCGCTCTGGGTCGAGTGGACGTGAAAGTCGCCGCGATACCAGCGGCGCTCGGTCGAGAGCATCGGCGCGGTGAACGCGGCCTTCGGTAGGACCGGCAGCGTCGCGGTATCGCTGCACGTGACGTCGATCGAGTAGTGGCCGCCGCCGGTGTCGAGCTTCGCCTTGCCGATCACGACGGTCCATGTGCCGGGCGTGATCGCGCCGGGCAGGTAGCCGCGCGACGATTGCTCGACGCCGATGATCGCGTCGTCAGACAGGCCGCCGCCCCAACCGCGATAACCGTCGGGACCCCACACGCCCCAGTCGAGGATCGTGTAGTCGGAGCCGTCGCTGTGCGCGATGGAGATCTCGACCGTGCCGGCCGGGACCGCAACCGCGACGTCTTGATAGTCACCGCCGGCGGCCGCGACGTCGCCTTCGTAGTGCATCGTCGACAGAACTGCTGCGACGAGGATCCCGCTCATCCAAACATCGTACTACGCGGGCAGTCCGGTCCACTCTGCAGATCGCTGCCACAGCTGCTGCGCGAGATCGGTGTCATCGGCGAGGCGAGATGGACGCTTCTCCGAGCCATCGGCGTCGTAGTAGTGCCCGGTTTCGGCCGCGAGCGCCGGATCGGTCGCGGTACGCAAACTCGAGTGGGCACCTTGCTCGGGCGTGACCATGAACTTTTTCATGATCCAGCGCACGGGGCCGGGCACTTTGCGCCACACGTCGGTCGCGACGACACCGGGGTGGACCGCGTACGTCGTGACACCGCTGCCCTCGAGCTTGCGGGCGAGCTCCTTGGTGAACAGCACGTTCGCGAGCTTCGACACTTCGTACTCGCGCAGGCCGGTCGTGGTCTGAGTCTTCTCGCGCAGCACGTTCCAGTCGATCTTCTTCGCCTGGTAGTGCGACTTGCTCGACACGTTGACGATCCGCGCGCCTTTCGTCTGCTTGATCCGATCGAGCAACAGGCGCGTGAACAAGTAGTGGCCGAGGTGATTCGTGCCGAACGTGATCTCGAAGCCGTCCTTCGTCGTGCCGCGCGTGCCCGCGAGGCCCGCGTTGTTGATGAGGCCGTGGATCGGGATGTTCTTCGCGAGGATCTGCTCCGCCGCGGTCCGCACCGACGCGAGGTCGGCGAGGTCGAGCGCGATGAACTCCGGCGCGTTGCCGGTCGCGGCCTCGAGCTCCGCGATCACGGGTTCGGTCTTGTCGCGCGAGCGATTCGCGAGGATCACGTGCGCGCCTCGCTTCGCGAGCTCCGTCGCGGTGATCTTGCCGATGCCGGTGTTTGCACCGGTAATGATGAAGTTCTTACCCGCGAGGTCCTGAGTCATCCGTAGCCCGTAAGGCCCGTTGACGGGGCGTCAAGGCCGTACCGCCATGTGAGCGCGATTTGGTTGAAAGTTCGTCGGGAGCGCGGTACTCCGTGCCCACTTCTGACGAAGTAACGCATCGAACGACAGCTCCGACGGATGCAGGGAAGCCAGTGAAACACTGGCACAGCCCCCGCTACTGTGACCGGGGACGACGCGGCAGGGCATCTGCCAGCCACTGGGAAACTGGGAAGGCGCCGCGAAGGACGAACCGGAAGTCAGGACACCTCACCGTCAGGTCCTCGGGATGGAGGTTCGCGTCGTTAGCGCCGCGGTCGTCATCCCCGTTACGTGGGGTGACATGAATCGCTTTGTCTTGATCTCCGTGCTCGCATCGTCGGCGTCTCACGCCGACCCGGCGACGTCCGGAGGCGAGACGATCATCGTGATCGACAAGGCGCCGGATCCGGCGGCCGTGCCCGATCGCGATCGCGCGCTCGGCGATGCGCCGTTCGTCACGGTGATCCATCCCGACGATCATCCGGCGACGGCGTCGGTCGCGGATGCGGTCGGCGAAGCGGTCGGCGCGCAGACGCGCTCGCTCGGTGGGCTCGGCGCGTACGAATCGGTGACCGTGCGCGGCGCACCGCCAGGACACACTGCAGTGTTGATCGATGGTGTGCCGGTCGCGCGGATCGCCGCGGTGACGACCGACCTCGGACGGTTTCCGCTCGACGCGTTCGGCCAGGTCGAGCTCTATCGCGGCGCGGTGCCGATCGAGCTCGGCGGCGCCGGCGTCGGTGGCGCGTTGAATCTCGTCACGCGACTCGGCCGCGGCGAGCATGGCGAACGGATCGAAGCCTCGGCAGGGCTCGGTTCGTTCGGCGCGCGTCATGTTCGCGTTCATTACGGCGACGCGTACGGCGATCTCGAGACGTCGACGACGCTCGGCTATCAAGGCGCGACCGGCGACTACACGTACTACTCCGACAACGGCACGCAGCTCGACACCCACGACGATTCGTACAAGAAGCGCGTCAACAATCACTTCGATCAAGTCGACCTCGCGTCGCGCGCGGGCCGTGACAGCGATGCCGCCGGCATACGCCTCGCGTACAAGGATCAAGGCCTGCCGGGCAGCGCGCTGCAGCCGTCGGTCGCCGCATCGCTCGCGACGTTCGACGCGATCGTCGACGCGCGTGACGCGATCGAGGTCGGGCCCGCGCTCGCGAAGCAGCTCGTGTACGGCCTGGTCGAGCGCCAGGACCTGCGCGATCCGATGGGCGAGCTCGGACTCGGCGCGGAGTCGCGCGATTACCTGACGCTGTCGGGCGGCGCGTCGTCGACCTGGGTCGCGCCCGTCGATCGCCATCGTGCGAGCGCCGGCGTCGAGCTTCGCGCCGATCGATTCACGGATCGCGATGCGAGCGGGATGCGCGCCGCGTTGATCGGCGATCGGATCGGTGGCGCCGTGCTCGCCGCGTTCGATGTCGTCGCCGATCCAGATGCGTTGATCGTGATCACGCCCGCGATGCGGCTGGATCTCGTGCGGACCTCGCCGACCCCGCTGACGACCGGACCGATGGCGCTCCAGCCGGTGCCGGCGCGCGACGATGTCGTGCCGAGCCCGAGACTGTCGGCGCGTGCAGCGGTTAGCGACGACATCTCGATCAAGACGAGCGCCGGCTGGTACGTCCGCTTGCCGACGCTGATCGAATTGTTCGGCGACCGCGGCACGGTGCTCGGCTCGCCCGCACTGTTGCCCGAGCGCGGTCCGAGCGCGGATGTGGGATTCGTGATCGCACCTGCAAAGGCCGTCCACGTCCCGAACGGCGATCTGCCGGAGATCGTCCTCGATCGCTTGTTCCTCGAGTGCGCCGGGTTCGCGACGCGCGCGCACGACACGATCGCGTTCGTACCTACGTCCGGGTTCGCGTTCCACGCCGCGAACATCGCCGACGCGATGACGTACGGTCTCGAGCTCGTCGGCTCGACGCGAATCGCGCACACCGTGTCGCTGACCGCGAACTACACGCACCTCGAGACCGCGCAGCTCGTCCCCGATCCGGCGTTCGACCACAAGCCCCTGCCGCGGGAGCCCGGTGATCAAATCTACGCGCGCGCCGATGTCGTGCGCGGAAGGATCTCGGGCTGGTTCGATACCAGCTGGCAGTCCGACACGTTCGTCGATCAAGCCGCGTTGCAGCGCATCCCGGCGCGCACGTTGCTCGGCGTGGGCCTCCGCATCGAGGTCGCGGCGCACCTCGGCGTGTCGATCTCGGTCGCGAACCTCGCCGACGTTCGCGTCGAACAGCTCCCGCTCGTCCCGCCGCCGCGGCCGGGCCTCGATTCCGTTCCGACCCCGCTCGCGGACTACGCGGGCTTCCCCCTTCCTGGCCGTAGCTACTACTTCGCTCTCGATTGGAGTCACCGATGAAAGCCTTGCTCGCACTTCCGTTCATGCTCTTTGCCTGCGGCGACAACCTCGCCGGGTATGCCAATTCCGGTTCGCCCGATGCGCATCAGGCTGGCTCCGCCGATGCCGGGCCACAGCCGATCCGCGCGCTCGCCGCCGAGCCGCCGGCGAACTTCGGACCACCGCCGGGCATCTTGTCGTTGCTCGAGGTCGACACGCTGACGATGCACCAGAACGTCGAAGGCGGCCTCGCCGGCGGCGATCCGTTCATCAAGAAGCTCGGCGATCGGGTCTATATCGTCAATCGCACCGACAATAACGTGCTCGCGCTCGATGCGAGGACGCTGCAGTTCGTCGGCCAGCTCGGCACCGGGCCCGGCTCGAACCCGCAGGACGTCGCAGTGGTCGGCGCGAAGCTCTACGTGCCCGCGTTCGGCACCGCCGGCGTCGTCGTCGGCACGCTCGGGGGTAGCGATCTGAAGACGATCGATCTCAACGCGGCGGTCGCGAGTACGGATGGCAAGCCGGACTGCGTTGGCGTCGCCGCTGTGGGCACCGATGTCTACGTGACCTGCGAGAACCTCGTCTCGTTCGCGCCCGCGACGGTCGGCAAGCTCGTCGTGATCGACTCGACGACCGACACCGTGAAGACCCATATCGATCTGCCGGTCCAGAATCCGCAGAACCTGATCGCGGAGCTGCCGGATCACACGCTCGTCGTGTCGTCGTACGACAAGGCCGCGGGCTGCACGATCCAGATCACGCCGGGCGCGACACCGACCGCGACGTGCCTCGTCGGCAACACCCAGCTCGCCACCGGCGGCGCCGAGCCGACGCATATCGCCGTGCAAGGCGGCAAGATCTGGTTCGCGTCGACGACCGACTACACGGATGGAGGCCTGCGCTCGTACGACACCGCGACGTCGATGATGGGCGAGTTGGTCGCGCCGTCGACCGAGAACATTCGCGACATCGCGGTCTGCCCGAACGGCAAGCTCGTCGTCGCCGATACCGCGGGCACGGGCGGCCTCCGGGTCTATCAAGACGGCGCCGAGCTCACGACCGCCGCGCTCCCGATCGGCTTGCCGCCTGGTTTCGGCAACAACCTGATCTGCTACTAGGGGCTTCGCCGTGTGCGAGAACGCGTTCGACGAAGCAGGCGGTGGCGTCTATCGCGCGGTCGCGAAGGACGGCAGCTACGTGTGGTTGCGCGAGGTCGTTGACTATTCGCGCGGACGGACGCAGTACACCTCGGCGACGATCTCGATCGTCGTCGACGGCGACGTGTTCTTGTAGTCGCAGCGCCACGACGCCGGGTTCGATGCATCGGTGAGTCCGACCGGCCGCGTCGCGACCAACTGCGCGAGCCACTGCGGATCCGCGTAGCAGCCGCCGGTGACGAGCAAGTCCTGCGCGCGATCACACGTCGCTACCGCGGTCGCGACCAAACCGCCGGCGACCGACACGCGCGCCTCTTTGCGCGTCACATCGGTCTTCTGGCCGTATGCACCGGGAGGCCCCGACGGACCTTTCGGCCCCTGCGCACCTTGCGGCCCCTGCAGACCCTGCGCGCCTTGCAGGCCTTGAATGCCTTGTGGACCTTCGGGTCCTGCAGGCCCCGGATCGCCTTTCGCGCCGCGCGCGCCTTCGGGTCCCGCCGGTCCAACCCCCGCCGGACCCATCGGGCCCGCCGATCCTACCGGACCCGCCGAGCCCTGCGCGCCGGCCGGCCCGGGTGGTCCGGACAATCCCGACGCCGACCCTTTCGCGAGTAGCGCCGCCGCAACTGCCTCCGTATCGACGGCGCCTTTGTGCTCGATCTGCACGAGTCGTCGATCGTGATCGTCGAGGCGAGTCGTGGCCTTGGCGAGTTTCTCGTCATCGTTGCCGCGGCATGCGCAGACGCTCAGCGCAGCGCCCAGTGCAGCGCCCAGTGCAGGGATCAACACGGTGCGTCGCACGCGGTCATCGTACACCCCTCGGTCGCCGTTTTTTTGCCTCCGCCGATCAGATGGGCGTAGCTGGAGCCATGATTTCCCTGGTCGATGTTCGTCTCGACCACCCACGCGGTGGCGCACCGCTGGTGAGCGAGGGCAACCTGAAAGTCTCGCGCGGTGAGGTCGCGATCGTGGTTGGCGCCGCGGGCGTCGGCACGTCGCGCCTCGTCGCTGCGGCGCTCGGTGAGGTCATCGCTTCGGCGGGCCGCATCGAGGTGCTCGGTCACGACGTCGCGAAGCTGCGGCGGAGCTCGCTGCGCCTGCTGCGCCGCAAGGTCGGCATCGTGCCGCAGGATCTCTGCCTGCTCGCAGATCGCAGCGCGCAGGTCAATGTCGCGCTGCCGCTCGAGATCGACGGCTTCCCGCGCTCGATCTCGATCGTCAAGGCGAACGAGATCCTCGCGAAGCTCGGCCTCGAGGACGAAGGCTCGTTGCCGATCGATTGCTTGTCCGCCTCCGCGAAGCAACGCGTCGCCGTCGCCCGCGCGCTCGTCCGCGAGCCCGAGCTCGTGATCGCGGATCACCCGACGATGTGGCAGGACGCGGCCGGCGCCGAGCTCGTGTGCGCCGCGCTCGCCGAAGCTGCCGAGGCCGGCGCATCGGTGCTGTGCTTTGGCCGCGACTACGCGCTGCGCACGATCGCGGAGCGCCGCCAGTGGCGCCAGCTCGCGCTGATCGACGGCGCACTGAAACCGCTCGGCGACGTCCTGCTCGAGGGCAAGACGATCGACGAGCTGCTGCTCGGGATGGAATCGGTCCCCGCGAACGTCGTGCCGTTCCCGCTGTCCGCACGCACCGCGGGGGTCGCGTGAAGATGAAGACGCTGCGCCGGCTGCGCACGGTTGCACCGAGGCGGCTGCGCGTTCTCGATCCGACGGTGGAACCGGACCCGGGACCCGCGCCGGAGAAGATCTTCGATCGCTCGACCGGACCGTTCGACCGCCACCGCGCGGTCGCGATGCCGGGTGCGCACCCGTTCGGCGACGAGGAAACTTGAACGCGCTGCGCCGGACCTGGCGATTGCTCACCGAGCGCCCGCGGATGGCCGCGTGGACACTGGCCGTGGCGATCTGCGCGCTCGCGGTCGCGGGCGTCGCGCTCGTGATCGTCGATCACATCGATAGCTGGACCGCCGCGCCGCGGACGAGCGGCGGCAGCATGGTCGTGTACCTCGGCGAAGGCGTGAGCGATGCGACCGCGCACCAGCTCGTGACCCAGCTCGGCCGGGTTGCCGGGGTCGACCGGGCGGAGCTCGTCGCACCGACCGATGCCGCGAAGCGTCTCGAGCGCGCGCTCGGCGCCGATGCGGCGTTGCTCGACGGCGTCGATCTCGCGAGCCTGCCCGCAACGGTCGAGGTCACGCTCGCACCGGGCGTGCGCGACGTGATCTCGATGAGCCCGCTGCTCGGCGCGTTGCGCGCGAACCCGGGGGTCGAGGATGTCATCGTCGAGGACGGCGGCGATGCCGCGACGTCCACCGATACGCGCGCGACACTACGCGCGTTCGTCTATGCCGGTGCCGCGCTGCTTGCGGGGCTGGCGATCGTCGTCGTGCTCGCTGCGACTCGCATGTGGTTCGACCTCGGCCCACGCGGCCGCGATCGCCAGGAGCACGCGGTGCTGCACCTCTTGGGTGCGTCGCCGATGTTCAGCATCGTGCCCGCGGCGCTCGCCGGCGCGGTGCTCGGCCTCGTCGCATCGGTCGGTGCATCGCTCGTCGTGTGGATCGGCATCGATCAGTTCGACCTCGGCGCGCCCGCAGTCGGCGCGATCTTCTTCATCGCCGCCGGTGCGGGCCTCGGCCTCGTCGGTGGTGGGCTCGCAGGAGTGGCACGTGTCGCGCGCTAGCCGGCTCCACATCGCGCTGCTCTCCGCGCTGGCGATCACCGCGAGTGCGCAGGCCAAGCCCACGCCTCCGACGCCGCCCGCCGATCCCCACGACGCGCTCGCGAAGCAGATGTCCGCCGAGCGAGCGACGCTCGCGACGACGATCACCACGGTCGACGACAAGTTGCACGGCGCCGATACCGTGCGCCTGCACCGCCTCCACGCCGCGATCCGCGCGCTCCACGCCCCGCTCGCCGAAGGTGCGAGCGCCGAGGAGCGGATGGCCGTCGCGCGCCGCCGCGCCGCGGCGCGCTTGTTGCTCGAGCGCGATCACGGTGAGCGCCAGCTGCTTGCCGACGAAGCGACGCACCTCGAGCAGGCGAACGCCGCGGCCGAGGTCGCCGCACAGCACGTCCCGACGATCGCGCTGCCCGAGACGCTCGAAGCGCCCGCGCACGGCAAGGTCGCGCGTCACTTCGGCGAGTACCTGCACGAGCGCAGCAAGGCGACGCTGTCGCGTCATGGCGTCGATCTCGAGGTCGACGATCACGCACCCGCGGTGGCGCCCGCCGACGGCATCGTCCGGTTCGCCGGTCCGATCCGTGGTCTCGACCATGGCGTCATCCTCGATCACGGCGATTACCTCACGGTGATCGCGAAGCTCGGCGAGCTCACGCTGCCGGTCGGCACCCATGTCGCGAAGGGCGATCGGCTCGGTCGCGCCGCGCATCACCGCGTCTATCTCGAGCTCCGCGCGAAGATCGGCCCCGGCGGCCTACCGATCGACCCCGAGCCGTTGTTCGCGCGCTAACGCGCGTTATGATCGACGGATGTCGCGCGCGTCTCACGCTGCAATGTTCACCGCGGGTGCGATCCTCGCGACCGCGACGCTGGCTGTCGCGGTGCCGAAAGACACGACCCGGTTTCGCACGTTCGATGCGTTCGCGCAGTCGCTGTCCTTGATCGAAGCGAACTACGTCGACCCGGTCGACGAGCAAGCACTGTTGCGCGATGCCCAGCGCGGCATGCTGCACAACCTCGACGTCCACTCGACGTACCTGCCGCCGAATCGCTACCAGAAGATGCGCCAGGACACCGAAGGCGAGTTTGGTGGCATCGGCGTCGTGCTCGCCCCTGGCTTTATCGACGACGCGCGACCGAGCGTGCCGCCGTATCCGATCGTCGACGAGCTCTCGGATAATTCTCCCGCCGCCGTCGCCGGGATCCAGATCGACGATCGCGTCGTCTCGATCGACGGCAAGCCGACCGCCGAAGCGGGCAAGGAGCTCAAGGAAGCCGGCGCGTGGGAAGCGAAGCTGCGCGGCGGCTCGGGCACGAGGGTCCAGATCGCGGTGCTGCGCGTCGGCTGGAAGGAGCCGCGCACGTTCACGCTCGTGCGCGCACAGGTCAAGCAAGCGACCGTGCGCGACAAGGTGCTCGAGGTACACGTCGGCTACATCCAGATCTCGCGGTTCTCCGAAGCGACCGCGAACGACGTCGGCGTGGCGCTCGCGGATCTGCGCAAGCAAAACGCGCTCGGTGCGCTCGTGCTCGATCTCCGCGCGGATCCAGGCGGCCTCGTCGATCAGGCGATCCTCGTCGCCGATCAATTTCTCGACGACGGCACGATCGTGACGATCCGCGGCCGCAAAGGCTCGGTCGAAACCCAGGTCGCGCACAAGGGCGGCGCGGGCATCGGCGTACCGATCATCGCGCTCGTCGATGGCGGTACAGCGTCGGCTGCCGAGATCCTCGCGGCCGCACTTCACGATCACGATCGCGCGAAGCTCGTCGGGCTACCGACGTACGGTAAGGGCACCGTCCAGACGTTCTACGATCTCGAAGACGGCTCCGGGCTCAAGCTCACGACCGCACGTTATCTGACGCCAAAGGGCAACTCACTGGAATCAAAGGGCATCCTGCCGGACACTCGGGTCGATGCTTTTACTCCGGAAGAGATCGTTGCGGGGAGTGGCAGTGGGAGCGGGACTGGTGCCACAATTAACGACACGGGGGCGGACGATCCACAGCTCGCTGCCGCAGTTCAGCAAGCACGCGCTGCACTGCGTACGAGCAACAAGTAGTCCGCGCATCGTTGTTTAGGCAGAGCTTGGACTGGTACAACCACTCATGTGACGTTGGACATAGGTCTGACGTCCAATCGGGGCACATCGCACGATGTTCAAGCTGGTGATCCAGGATGACGAGGGGAAGACGACAGTCGTTCCCCTGATCCGTGACGAGATCACGATCGGTCGCAAAGAAGGCAACACGATCCGGCTCACAGAGCGGAACGTGTCGCGCCGCCACGCGCGGATCCTGCGTAGCAACAACGAGGTCCAGATCGAGGATCTCGGCAGCTACAACGGCATCCGCGTCAACAACGCCCGGATCGCGGAACGGGTCTCGCTGCGGATCAGCGACCAGGTCCAGATCGGCGACTACAAGCTCTACCTGAAGGCCGAGGGCGTCGAGCAGGTCGACGACGCGCGGACGATGCCGATCGAGCGGATCGAGAACGTCGGCGCGACCGAGGACATGGCGGCGGTGTCGCCCACCGCGAACACCCCGACCGCACCGATTCCCGTCACGCCGTCGCCGGTCTCTCGCGCGCTCGGCGTCGCCGATACCGATCCTTCCGCGCGTCCGGTCGCGACGCCCGCGCAGGTCGCCGCGCTCACCGCGGTCACCGGCTACGGCAAGCTCGTCGTGCTGTCGTCGAACTTCGCCGGCAAAGAGTTCGAGCTCACGCGGCCGCAGATGATCGTCGGCCGCACCGACGAGAACGACCTCGTCGTCAATCACCGCTCGATCTCGCGCAACCACGCAAAGATCACGCGCGACACCGATACCCAGCGCTACACGATCAGCGACCTCCAGTCGTCGAACGGCGTGCGCGTCAATGGCCAGGACTACGGCAAGGTCGAGCTCCGCCGCGGCGATGTCGTCGATCTCGGCCACGTCCGGCTCCGGTTCGTCGAGCCCGGCGAAGACTTCGTGTTCGCGCGCGACGCGCAGATCGCAGATGTCGAGGGCACCGGTGGCAAGCGCGGCGCGATGATCGCGATCGTGCTCGCGGTCGTCGTGCTCGGTGCGGTCGCCGCGTACTTCGCGCTCAAGAGCAACAACCCGCCGGGCGACAAGAACGGTGGCGGGGTCGGTTCGAGCGGCAGCGACGTCCTCGCAGTCGGCTCGGGCGGCAGCGGCTCCGCGGTCGCGATGATCCCCGATACGATCGACGCGACGCCGGCGGTTCCGCCGACCGGCGACGACGCGAAGCGGGTCGCGGCCGAGTGCCAGAGCGCGGTCGTCGAGCGCAACTGGTCGTCGGTCAACGTGTGCGCCGACAAGCTCGCGCAGTACGACGCGACCGCGGCGAACGATTTCAAGGTCCGCGCCCGCGCCGAGGTCAAGAACGACCAGACGAAGGCCAAGATCGACACGGCGATCGGCGAGGGAAATCTGGTGAGCGCAAAGAAGCTGCTCGGAGATATCCCCGAGGCCTCGGTCTACAAGAAGGACGCCGAGACCGAGGTCGGCAACCTCGAGGACAAGATCCTCGACGACGCGAAGACCCGCGCGGCGGCGAACAAGGCCGCCAACAAGTGCAAAGACAACGACATCCTGATCAAGCAGACGAGCGACAAGACGCCGAAGGCTGCGAAGGTCCTGGAGCCGTACAAGTGCACCGTCGCGTCGGTACAGCCGCCCGAGGACTGCACGTCGATCCTGCGCAATCCCGAGAGCAAGGCCTGTCGCAACCAGTTCTGCAACAAGAACCCCGACAACGCGAAGTGCGTGAGCGCGGTCGCCAGCCCCGCGTGCAATGCCGATGACCTCCAGAACGCCGGCATCGCCGCCACCGCACGTGGCGACAACCTGGTCGCTCTCCAGCAGTACGACGCGGCCCTGCGCTGCAAGTGGGACGCTCACACGCTGTCGCTCAGCTTCATGGCCGCGTGTCGCGCCCAGAAGGTCGAGTTCGCGCGCAAGTACTGGAAGAAGATGTCTTCGGAGATGAAGACTCACTACCTCCAGATGTGTCTCCACGAGCACATCACCCAAGACCAGCTCGACCAATAGTCCCGGTTGTTTGACCTCAGCGATCGGAGTGGTGTAACCAGGATTCAGTCTGGGTGCACTACCCCGGAGAACCCATGCGTCCAATTGCGACCGCGCGTCTTTTGGGGTTGGCTCTGCTTCTCGCCGTTGGCGGGACAGCGGCGGCGCAAACCGTTCCCGGCGGCAACATCCCGCTGGATTACTTCCGGCCCGCGATCGACTCGCGCGGCTACCTGACGATCAACGCGTCGCAGACGCTGGGCGACAAAGAGCTGTCGTTCGGGCTCGGCTCGATCGACTGGGGCCACCACCTGCTCGCGTTCGGCGACACGAACCAGGGCTCGTTCTTCGGCTCGAAGTGCGGCACGACGGCGAGCTGCTACTCGATCGACAACGTCGTGACCGCGACCTTGATCGCGGCCTTCGGGATTCACGTCGGACCGGCCGAGCTCGAGTTTGGCGCCTCGGTGCCGTTCGTGATCATGAACGGCGACCGCGGCCCCGACAACGTCTCGGCCGACCCGAACATGTCGAACGCCTACCATCTGTCCGGGCAGGGCATCGGCAACATCGGCCTCCATTTCAAGACCCGGTTTATCAAGACCAGCCGGCCTCCCCACGTCGGCCTCGGCGTGATCGCGAGCATCTACTTCCCCACGCCGGGCAGCTACAGGGACAAGTTCCTCGGCTCCGACCAGTTCAGCCCTCAGGTGATCGGCATCCTCGACAAGGAGTTCCTCGATCGCGGCCGGCTGCGCCTCGCGCTCAACGGCGGCATCCGGATCCGCAGCGCCTCGACGTTCACTGATAGCAACGCGAACGGCGGCCCCGCGCCGACGGGCGGCACGATCACCGCGGCGGGCGAGATCCCGTACGGCTTCGGCATCGCGTACGGCGTCTCGCCGCAGAAGTTCGACGTCGTCGGCGAGCTCTACGGCAGCGTCCCGCTCGCCGACCACACCGACTACCAGCCGATGGAGGCCGATCTCGGCATCAAGCTGTACCTCGCGCGCAACTCGTTCCTGTCGCTCGGTGTGCGCAAGGGCATCCAGCCCGACAAGGGCGCGAACCCCGACATCGGCGCGTTCATCGGCATCGTGTTCGAGCCGAACATCGGCGATCGCGACGGCGACGGCATCAAGGACGACGTCGACAAATGCCCGGACGATCCGGAGGACTTCGACGGCTTCGAGGACGAAGACGGCTGCCCCGATCCGGATAACGACCGCGACGGCATCCCCGACGTCGACGACAAGTGCCCCAACATCCCCGAGAACCGCAACGGCGTCCAGGACGAGGACGGCTGTCCCGAAGGTAACAAGAACGATCGCGACGGCGACGGCATCCTCGACGACGTCGACAAGTGCCCGGACGATCCCGAGGACTTCGACGGTTTCCAGGATCAGGACGGCTGCCCGGATCCCGATAACGATCAGGACGGCATCCTCGATGTCGACGATCTGTGCCCGAACGACCCCGAGGACAAGGACGGCTTCGAGGATCAAGACGGCTGCCCGGATCCCGATAACGACAAGGACCGCATCCTCGACAAGGACGACAAGTGCCCGAACGAGCCGGAGACCTACAACGGCTTCGAGGACGAGGACGGCTGCCCGGATCGCGGTCGCGTCGTCGTGACCGACACGTCGATCGAGATCCTCGACATGGTCTACTTCGAGTACGACAAGGCGATCATCAAGAAGGAGTCGTATCCGATCCTCGATGCCGTCGCCGCGACGTTGCAGGGCAACCCGAGTATCAGTCTGATCGAGATCCAAGGTCACACCGACGAACGCGGCGACGACGCGTACAACTTGGACCTCTCGGATCGCCGCGCTCACTCGGTCCGCGAGTACCTGATCGGCAAGGGCGTCGACGAGAAACGCCTCACCGCACAGGGTTACGGCGAGACCCAACCGCTCGATCGCAACCATAACGAAGCGGCCTGGGCCAAGAACCGGCGCGTCGCGTTCTTGATCTTGAAACGCGCGACAGACTAGCTACAACTAGCTCGTGATCAGGCTGATCATCTGGCTCGCGATCATCATCGGAATCGTCTGGTTCTCGGTGACGGTCAAGCTCGGCAACAAGACGTTGGTCGAGCACGTCCGCGCGATCTGGCACACGAACGAAGTGCAGGATCTGAAGCACGGCGTCGAGGACAAGGCCGGGCCCGCGGTCGACAAGCTCGAGCGCGGCGGCAAGGCCGCCTACAAAGAGATGACCGGCTCGGGTTCCGACGCTGGAGTCACGCCGGATGCGGTTCCCGCTCACTGATCAGCTGATCGACGAAGCGCGGCGCTTCAACTTGAAGTCCGCGTGCCGCGATTGCTTCTTCTGGCGCACCACCGAGTGCGCGCACGGCTGGCCCGATGAAGGCCAGCGGCGGTGGCCGCTCGATGCAGCGGATCCGGTGACGGGTGAGAAGCCGACCGAGGTCGCGTTCTGTAAAGAGTTCGAGCTGCGCTAGGCCGACTCGCGCTGGAACACGCGGTTCGCGACGGCGAGGCCGACGACCGCGAGTGGCGCTGCGCAGGCGAGGCAGATCAAGATTTTCCGTGTTGCCGAGGTCGTCGCGGAACGAGGCGCGGGCGGCGTCGACGATGTGGCTGAACGGATTCGCCTGGGAGATCCGGAGCAGCCACTTCGGCGCGAGCGTCATCGGCCGGAGAGCAGCAGCATGGGGACGGAGATCATGTCGAGGAGCGGCGCAAGCGCATCCTCGGACTTCAGCCACAGGCCGGCGGCGTACGACAGCGACGCGAGCGCGATGCCGAGCAGGAGCCCGAGGTGGCCTCGATCAAGCCTTCTTTCGCGAGGGTCTCGAGCTGGTTGTAGATGGACCCGGGCGCGAGCGAAGCCCATTCCTCGACGTGCCACGAGACCAGCTCGCGCCGCACGTCG
>JBDUAS010000429.1:0-4796 GCA_040004535.1 Deltaproteobacteria bacterium | reverse complement strand
AACCCGATGCTCTCTCGTCAGGCATTCACACAAAAAAAGAGACTTGACCGCTCCGTCCGTGGCTCGCGCGCGTCGCGACGAATATCGCTCGCATGCCTGGCCGGAGCGCATCGCGTCGGATCGTCCGGAAAGATCGACGTCGCGAGGAGGTCGACCCGGCGCTCGCGGATGACGTGCTTGAGCGCTTCGAGACGCAGCGCTTGCTCACGAGGTTGAACTCTCCCTCATGCGCCGTACCGAGTCGTGATCCTGTTGCACGACTTCGAAGGCCGGACGTCGGCGGAAATCGCCCGACGTCAGGGCGTGCACGACGGGACGGTGTGCTGGTGCCTCATAATGCGAGAAATTGCAGCGCGCTTACGGCCCACGAACCATCAGCTTGTGGCAACGCGATCAGCTGCGCCGAGAACCGGTAGGGCTTACCGCCCGGGTCGTTCCAATCGACGTTCGCTTGAACGAAGCCCCACTTAGCGTTGCGAACTTCGCGGACAGCACCGTTGATGCTCAGGCTGCGCTTGTCCCATGCCGACATGAGCTTCTTCACGTCGCCGGCTCCCACCGCGAACTCGGACTCGTTGGACACCATCACGAGGTTGGGGTCCGTTGATAGCGCGCCTTCAATCTTCGTCGGCGAGACGAGGATCGCTGCGAGCGGACCGGCACCGGTAGTCTCGATCATCGGGAACACACCGCCGAGTCTGCCGGCGGGGCGAGATTCGGAAAATGCTGCCGCAACGATCTTCCAGCCGGAGGCCGCGCTAAGAAGCTCGGTCGTGTGAACCAACATCGTGGCCGTCGTCGCCTTCTCACCCGGCTCTTGGTTACGCTTGGTGATGGATAGGTCAGCGAACAGCCACGCCGCATCGTCGTTGCCCCCGACGACGAGCTTGCTCACCTTCACGTCTGTGACGACGTCATGCGGCCCGATACGTCCGAGCGTCTTGATGAGGTCAGGCTCGTCGACCTCGTGCCCCGTTCCCGCGAGCGCGACTGCACCATGATCGAAGAGCGCCGCGGTCGCGGCGCCGTCGCCCGACTTGATTCCTGCCGCGATCGTGTCGATCGCTTGCTTCGCGTGAGTCGTCGCCGCCGCAGATGCCTGCGCTGGCGCCGGCTTCGCTTCGGCCTTCTGCGGTTGCGGCTTCGGAGCCGGAGCGCTTTCAGCCTCGGGTGTGCTGCTCTTGCACGCGAGGAGGCTCAACGAAACGACGAGCACGAGATGGCTTAGGCGATGATGATGAGGGGGCATTCGGACCTACGGGAAGTTGAACTGTTGAAGCAGCACACCAAAGCCGTCCTGGCGGCAATCGAAGTGCATGAAGTCACCGTTCTCGTTGCCGCTCATCTCGGCACCGCCCCACGAAAACCCCGCAACATCGCGCAACGCGACGAGGAGCTCTTGGCTGTGGTTGGTCAGCGATGCTGCATCGTTGCGGCCGTAGAAGTCGTGGAAGAAGTGGGGCACCTTCTTTACCTCGGCGAGCACTGATTGTGCCTCTTGCGATGGAATGCCCGCGGCAGTGAACGCGCGAAGGATTTCTGTGTCGTTCTTGCCCGCCAACCCCATGTAGCTCTTGAACGAGCTCGAGATCTCGGCGACGTGAGCGTACAGCTCGTCGGTCGACATCTTTCCAGCCCACTGGTTCAGGATCGAAGCGCTTACCTTTTCGCCGCCGTAGATCTTCGCGGCGTAGGCCATGTGCTTCTCGAACATGTCCATCCACCAGTTGTTGTCGGTCTTCGACTTCTTGACGTCGTCGGCATCGGTCTTCTTGATGTCTTGCCGACCCGTGAAGACATAAGGGTTGTGCGCGACATCGATGTCGATCGCGAGACCCATGGTGTGGAAGTGCGACTTGTTGAGCTTCTTGTCGTCCGCGTACGCTGCGTTGCCCGAGCCGTTCCATCCGATGGCTTTCACGATGTCGTGGTCGGCCATCCCAGGATGACGGCTGCGCAAGAACGATTCAGCGACGGCAAGACGATTCAAGAGATGTGGATGCGCGAGCCCAGACCCTTGGCCCTTGTTCAACGCAACTCCGAGTAGCGACGCCGGGAGCAAGTTCTGGTGATACGTTTCGTAGTCGCTGTACCCGAGAGCGTGCGCCGCCCGATCGGCCTTCGTTGCGCCGACCATGGACTTCTTGTCCGCATTGCCGAGCCCGGAATCCGTCGTGATGAACGGAGTGCCCGGAGCCAGCGACGAGATCGCGCCGCCTTGATCGGACAGGATGCCTGCGGCATCGAGCTTGGGATGGTGCTTGCGAAGAGCGCGCAGTGTCTCCGTGTTGAACGCGCCGGTCGCGACCACGCCAAGTCCATTTTTCTGTGCGGCTGCGAGCCAGAGTGGATCGAAGCGCTTATCCGACTTGCGAAGCTCGTTAAGGGTGTCGGCTTCAGCCTTCGTGGTTTTGAGATCTGCGATGTTCGTTCCGCCGAGAGACGTGAAACCTGAGAGGTACGAGGTGGTCGGAGCGGCATGAGCGACGGCCGCAGCGATCTCTGCGTGCGGCTCGGGCGCCGCAGGCGCGTGCGCGGGTGCCGTTTGCGCGCCGGAGCTCGCCCCCGGTCCGGCTGCCGCGGCTGCGTGAGGCGCGGGCGCCGGCGCCGTCGGGGGTGTCGGTGCGACGGTCGCAGATTCTTCTTTAGTCTCGACTGCGGCGTGCGCTTCGTGTGGAACGATCACTGCGAAGCCGGCGTTGATGAACGCAACCCGACCTTTATGGTGGATCTTGAACCACTCGCCTTCTTGCCCGATCGCCTCGACTTCTTCGTTCGACGACAGGCCACCCAGAACATGACCGCTCGTACTCGAGGCATCGCGGACGTTGAGGCTGTCGGACGCCGTCACGCGAACGAGGCGGGGCGTGCTCCACTCGACTGCATCAGCTCTGACCGACGCTGATCCCGCCGCTGACTGGTCGGCAGTGGTCGGCGCTGATGCCGCCGCCATTGGCGTGTCGTTCGCGGTCGCAGTAGCCGCCGTTGCGACCGCCGTCGTTTCCGCGGGCTTGCGGTCCGCGATCGCGAAGACGGCCTTGGCGAACGCCATGCCGACGTGCGTGTTGAGCAGCATCATGATCTCGTCGCAGGCACGAGGATATTGCTGCATCACAGCAGCAATCTGCTGGGGCTGCGGCTGGCCCCGCTGCAACATCGCTTTGGCCGTCGCTGGTCCCTGCCCCTCCGCCGCCGTTGTTTCGGCCGCGTGCTTGCCCGGGTCGACGTTGGCCCGCCCCTGATCACGAACGCCTTCAACTTCCGACATGAACCCCACCTTCTGTTCTAGTTTACCATCCGCAGCGCCCCAGACCGGAGGAGTAAAGATCGCGCGCGCTCGGGATACGCATATGACGGGGCTCCACGAATTAAGGCTCCACGTGGTTCAGAATTTAAGTACCAAGCGGACCAGTACCGACAAACGGGAGTCCTACAGCTGGATCGTCGGCATCGAGCCCGGTGGAGCGGGTCGGATTCCCGTATGGAACTCGTTTCCATCCCACCACAGTTTTCCCTCACTCCACAGCCCAGCCCCGATCTCGAAAAGCCTCTCGAGGAACTCGATCTCGGCTCCCTCGTGCCGCCATTCGCCTTCGGCGAGAACCACGCCACGTTGCTTGGACCTCGGGATCGTAAAGCAAATGTTCCGGCCTGGCTTTGCGGCTTCGCTCTGATCCCGATGCCGATCGTTCATCATGCGATGAGATACCGCAACGTGAACGCTACGGACGGTCGAGATACGGTTCGTTGCGCAAACAGCCGCGCACGGCGATTTGAACCTTCGACTCGTACGAAAACGAGAGTGGCGTTCGGATCGAGCGCTTCGCGCCGGACATCGCATGGTGCGCCGAGTTCGAGAAGCAACTCACCTCGAAGTTGATCGATGGCCTTCGCAACTACGCGCGCCCGCGCGCATTCGCCGTGGCCACTGCCGGCCGGAAGGTCGACGACTACTACGCGCGCGAGCCCGTGCAAGACGCGATCGGCGACACCTGGAACGGCGTCCTCCGATGGGATCCGCAACGAGGCGGGCGTCGACAAGTCAGTCTTGCGCGTCCTCGACGCGTATGACGCCGGCGCGACCACGAAGGACGACGTGCTCGCGCTGACCAAGATGAAGGCGCGCACGTATCACAACGCGCACATCCGGTGAAGCGGATCACGGAGGGTTGGTTCGATGCGCATGTCTTTCTTCAGCGTTTCGCCGTGCGATCGCAACACGGTCGCGTGGGACTTCTACATGACCGGCAAGCTCGATGACCGTGAGCAACTCGTGCCCGCGAACGCGTGGTTCGATACGAGCGCGGTCAGCCGCGCGACGTCTACCCTCGACAAACACCCGGGACAGGTGCGCGGCCTCGTGGTCTCGCGGACCGTCTGCGGCACCCAATCCATGGGCGTCTTTCACCATCTCCGGATCAAAGAGGTGACGCGGACGAACGCCGCGTGGCGCAACCGACGTGCCAGGAATTTTCGACGACCGAATCGTAGGACCGATCCGTCGGTCGACTGGCTCTGGCTCGGCTCGGCTCTTCTCGATGTGGAGCCGGCTACTGGACGACGGGCAAACAGCAGCCCTGCACGCAGGTTGTGTCGGCGGGACACGAGGCACCATCAGGGTTCGCGACACATTCGGTCACGCCCGGATCACAGAGCATGCCTGTTCCTGCGCAGAAGGTCGCGCAGGCCTCGCCCGAGTCGCCGCCCTTGTTCTGGTCTCCGTCGTGAGCGATGACCTGGATGCGGTAGGAGTGGCCGGAGATGAGGCCGACTTCGAACCGCAGCTCGGTGCCGTA
>JBDUAS010000428.1:0-4804 GCA_040004535.1 Deltaproteobacteria bacterium | reverse complement strand
TCGCCGTGTTCGACATGGGCGGCGGCACGTTCGATATCTCGGTGCTCGAGGTCGGTGACAAGGTCGTCGAGGTCGTCTCGACGAATGGCGACACCCACCTCGGCGGCGACGACATCGATCACCGCGTGATGGATTGGCTCGTCGCGGAGTTCAAGAAGGACACCGGGATCGACGTGTCGAAGGACAAGATGGTGCTCCAACGCCTGAAGGAGGCGGCGGAGAAGGCCAAGATCGAGCTGTCGAACGTGCAGGAGACGGAGATCAACCTCCCGTACCTGACCGCCGATGCGACCGGTCCGAAGCACCTCTTGAAGAAGCTGTCGCGCTCGAAGTTCGAGCAGATGATCGAGGACATCGTCGCCCGCGCCATGGAGCCCTGTAAGAAGGCGCTCTCGGACGCCGGCAAGAAGGTCAGCGACATCCACGAGGTCGTCCTCGTCGGTGGCTCGTCGCGCATCCCGCTGGTGCAGGCGAAGGTCAAGGAGTTCTTCGGCAAGGAGCCGAACCGGTCGGTCAACGCCGACGAGGTCGTCGCGCTCGGTGCAGCCGTTCAGGGCGGCGTCCTCACGGGCGAGGTCAAGGACATCCTCCTGCTCGACGTCACGCCGTTGTCGCTGTCGATCGAGACGCTCGGCGGAGTTGCCACCACGCTGATCCCGCGCAACACGACGATCCCGACGCGCAAGAGCGAGACGTTCTCGACCGCCGCGGATAACCAGTCGTCGGTCGAGGTCCACGTCACCCAGGGCGAGCGCCCGATGGCGAAGGACAACAAGACGCTCGGCAAGTTCCAGCTGACCGGCATCCCGCCGGCGCCGCGCGGCGTGCCGCAGATCGAAGTGACGTTCGATATCGATGCGAACGGCATCATCCACGTCACCGCGAAGGACAAAGCGACCGGCTCGGAGAAGGCGATCAAGATCGAGTCGTCGAGCGGACTCTCGAAGTCCGATATCGACAAGGCGATCGACGACGCCGCGAAGCACGAGGGCGAGGACAAGGCACGCAAGGAGACGATCGAAGCTCGCAACCAGCTCGACACGTTGATCTACGGCACCAAGAAGTTGGTGCAGGAGAACAGCGCGAAGATCGGCGACGCGGAGAAGCTCCAGATCGAGGAGGCGTTGAAGGACGCCGACGGCGTGCTCGAGCGCAACAAGGACGCGCAGCAGCCCGACGAGCTCCGTCAGGCGTTCGAGACCCTGCAGGCTTCGGCGCACAAGCTCGCCGAGGCGATGTACAAGCAGGCCGGTGGTGATGCTGGCGGCGGTGGTGGCGGCGAGCCGCCTCCGGCCGAGGGCAACAAGGACTCGGACGTGATCGACGCCGAGTTCGAAGACAAGACCTAGCCCCGGATCTCCGAACACGCTTCGTTCTGACAGCTCCGAGCGCTTGCTCGGGGCTGTTTACATTTTCGGCTGTGACAGCTGCGACCATCGGTGCAACCGGCTCTTCGCGGCCGGTCGAGTGGCCGGCGACCTCAACTCCGTCCGCCACCGCGCGATGGCTCAACGCGTCGAGATTCCTCGTGGGGAGGTCTGGCCCGCCCGATGCTAATGCGCTGCAGCATAAACATGCGCACGCTTAGCTTCGCTTTCATCCCTTTCCTTCTTGGTTCGACCTTGCTTGCCGCCTGCGCGACCGACGCCGGCACCACCACGCCCGGCGACGACGAGCTCGCGGGCGACACCGGCAACGACGGCACCAAGGCCGACCTGAACGCGCTGCAGGACACGTTCGGCATCTACACCGTCCAGAAGATCGGCGCGTTCGAGTGCAACGGCCTCGGCAGCTGCACCCACGTCGACCTCGCGAGCGCGGGCCGCTCGACGACGACCTGCGCGGATGGCTCGAAGGCGGCGGCGTGCTCGGTGAAGTTCCTCGACTTCACCGCGCTCGGCCTGACCACGAGCCAAGCGAGCGCGGCGACCGCGAAGCTGCAGGCCTCCGCGGCGACGCCGGAGATCGGGCCGCAGCTGCTCGTCCGCGGCAAGTTCGTGACGACCCCGCAGCAGAGCGGCGACGCGGTCACGTTTCAGGTCACCGAGCTGTGGCAGGCGCAGCTGGCCGACGCATCGACCGACGGCACCTACGTGATGCTGCGCGATGCGGGCATCCGCTGCATCACCGCGCCGTGCCCGTCGCTCAACGAGAACCGGATCAATTCGACCCGCAACCTGAACATCGATGGCATCGACTGGCCGGAGGATCTCTCGGCCTCGCTCCAGTCCAAGATCTACGACGCGACCACGAAGGTCGATGGGGTGATCTTGGCCGGTGACCGCACGCACGGTAAGGAGAACGGCAAGACCACGAACCTCCGCACCGTGAATCAGGCATTCCTCCGCGTGAAGTAAGCGCGTCCAAACAGAATGTTCCTGCTGGCCGCGGGCCACATGCCATACTTTGCGCATCGTGGTCCGTGGCTTCTTATGCGCGGTGCTGCTGTTGAGTGGCTGCATCGAGCTCGGTGTCGTCACCGACGGCACGAGCATCTCCGTCGGCAAAGCGTCGAACGGCTATCTCGTCGACGCCGCGCGCCTCCCCGACAAGGGCGAGGGTTTCATGACGCGCGAGATCTGGATCCAGCGCGACAACCGGTTCGGTACCGACGAGCTCGTCGACCTGATCACCGGCGTCGCACGCCGGCTCGCGCCGCAGATGAAGGGCACCAAGCTCGTGATCGCGGACATGTCGTCGCGCCACGGCGGCAGCGGCCGCGAGAACGCCGCGTTCCACCGCTCGCATCAGAGCGGGCGCGACGCGGACCTTCTCTATTACATGCGCGACGCGGAGGGCCAGCCGTTCGAGGCCGATGCGATGCACCAGTTCGACGGGCGCGGCCGCACGCACGACGGCAGCAACCTCACACTCGACGTGCCGCGCACCTGGTTGCTCGTGAAGGAGTTGGTCGCCGCGCCCGAGGCGCCGGTCCAGTTCATCTTCATGTACGAGCCGATCGCGCGATTGCTGCTCGATCACGCGGCGCAGATCGGCGAGCCCGCGGCGGTGATCGCGAAGGCGCGCCTCGCGCTCAAGCAACCCGGCGACAGCGCGCGCCACGACGACCACATGCACGTCCGCGTGTACTGCTCGAAGACCGATCGCGAGTTCGGCTGCGTCGACATGGGCCCGATGGAGCTCCTCGCCGAGCGAGAGGCCGAGCATTCACAGTTGCTCGAGCTCGTCGGCCAGGTCGTCACGCACGGCGACGCGACGAAGAGCGCCGCGGCGATCGTGCCCGCCGGCGGCACCGCGGCGACGGCATCATTTGGTACACGAGCCGATCGGATTGATCTTCGCGGCTGGCGCTGACGGATACGGAGCAGGGGAGGGCGCGCCCGAACCAGCGCCGGAGCCAAGAGCGGCGGCGGCCGACCCCGTGGCGGACGCGATCGTGCCGCCGTCACCGACGACGACCGCAGCGGCGACCCCGGCGTCGTTACCGGGCGCAGCGAGCGACGTGCCGGGAGCTGGTGGTGCACCGAGCTCGGCTTCGGTCAGCGGCCGGAGCGTGCGCAGCGTCTGCTCGAACGCGCGGATCTGGCTGTTGCGGACCTCGGCGGAGCTCGACTCCATCACGAGAGAGAACGCACGATCCTCGCCGAGCGCGACGGCCTGCCGCATGAAGTGCTTCCCGTCGTCATAGTCGAACCACACCGACGCTAGACCGGCGGCCTCGTTCTCTTTCGGGCCTTCCTGGATCGCGCCGATGTGCATGCCCGCGTCGACGAGCTTCTGGCGTAGCGCGCACGCGAGCTTGGCCTCGACGGTCTTGACCTCGTGGCTCGTGCGGCAGGTGATCGGCCACGAGCAGTAGAGCGCGCGCGTGAACGGTTCCGCGGTCAGCACGATCTTGGTGTCGGGCCGCATCAACCAGAGCAGCATCCCGGGATAACTCGGCGCGTCCGACTCGCGCCAGCCGCGCGGGACGACCAAGCGAATTCGATCCGCGCGACTCGTGAACACGTGGTTCTCGAGCTCGGCTTCGACCGGTCGGAGCGCGGTGACGAACGCGATCGCACCGATCGCGAACGCCGTGATCACACTGATTCGTCGTCGAGAAACCACTCCCACGCGAGCGGAACTCTACGTCGATCCGGGGCATCCGCGCGACGTGACTAGCACTCCGGAGACCTGAACAGAATCCCAGTCAAAAACTGGACTCTTCTGCTCTGGTTATCGTTGACGGAATACATTCAGACGAATATCGTCACAATACAAACTCGGGCGGTAGGTGATGACAGCGAGGGAACGAGGCGGAGCTCAGCAGAGCTCTGCTTCGTAGCTGTCAACGCCACACGTCTGCAGTCGCGTCTGCCGTCACGGGGGAACTGCTTGCTGAACCGTCACCGAAACTGGGAACACGAGACGTCGTCGGCGGACAACGTCGTTCCGTTTCCGACGCGTCGCGGTGGGCTCGAGACCGACGTCGCGGCTCGTCGTGATGACGATGCGGCGAGCGCCGGCGGTGGCTCGCGATCGACGGTGCTCGATGAAGAGCAGCTTCGTGCGATCGAAACGGCGCACGCCGAAGGATTGACCGCGGTCCAGATCGTGGACGCGTTTACCAGCCGCGGGATCAAGTTCAGCGAAGCGAGCTTTCGCAAGTACGTCCAACAGAACCTGCTGCCGCGTTCGAAGCGCGTCGGTAGGAAGGGCAAGCACAAGGGCTCGCTCGGCGTGTACCCGGCCAAGACCATCCGCCGGATCAACGCCGTCAAGCAGCTGATGATCGACGGCTACACGATCGAGGAGATCCAGGGGCAGTTCCTGCTCTACACGGATCTCGTCGAGGGCGTCG
>JBDUAS010000158.1:0-16303 GCA_040004535.1 Deltaproteobacteria bacterium | reverse complement strand
AACGGCACGAGCTCGTTGCCATCGTGCGGACAGCTCCGCAGCCCGGGCTCGTACGCGCGGCGACACGCCATGCACACGAGGCCCGCACTCTTCGACGACGTGCCGGCTGCGCGAAGCGGCCCGCCGAGCATCTCTTCGGGCGGCACCAACCGGCGCGCATCCCGCGTGCAGTAGGTCATGTCGTGAAACTCGCTGCGGCACGTCGGGCACACGCGCGCCGACGACGTCGCGACGGCGAGCCCACCACCACCGCCGCCGCGCACCATCTGGGGGCGCGGCCGTGGACGCGGCGGTGGTGCCACTGGAGCAGGTGGTGCCGGCGTCCGGATCGCGCGCATCTGATCGGTCGTGTCGTCGACCACCTTGCTGCGCCGGCGCACCAGGAACGCCATCGCGACGAGCCCGGCGATCACGAGGATCAACAGGCCCACGACCGCGACCAGCATGGGTTCCGCGGTCGCCAAAGTGCTCGTCAGCAAACCGATTCGCGACATCAAGAACCCGAGCTTCTCGTCAGGCTAGCAACCGCATTTCAAACGGTCAATTGGAACCGAACGGGGCGCCGCTATCTGGTTTCTGCTACTACCCCACCGCATGCCGGACATCGTGATCGGCGCACGCAAAGCGAACTTCCCGAAGCCCTGGCGCGCCGGGATGATCGCGATTGCGATGGTGGGAGTCGCGATCGTCGTCGCGTGGTTCATCTATCGGCGTTCGGTTGCTTACGAATTTCCCGGGGGCTCTGTTACGGGCGAGATCGCAGAACAGCAGGCGGCGCCGGGAGCGCGCCCGGTGCTCGGATTTAACGGCTCGACGCTGGAGTGGGATGGTGGCCTCGCCGTCCTGCGCGCAACCGGTGACGCACACGCGATCGGCGCCGCTCACGGGCGGCTCCTCGGCCCGCTGCTCCCGGCGATGGTGGCGGCAGTCCGGCCCTCGATCGAGGGCACGATCACCGACGACGGTTGGCTCGGCCACTCGACCCACAACATGCGGCTCGCGTGGCGATGGCGGTTCATCGACGACGGCCTCGGCGAGAGCGATCTCCGCATGGTTGCCGGCATGACGCGCGGCGCCGCCGCGAGCGGGATCGGGGTCTCGTTCGAGGATCTGCTGCGGATGCAGGCCGTGCTCGATGTCGGTGTGCCGGCGCCGCAGAGCGGCGAGCTCGTCGGGCTCGTCCACGCGCTGACGGTGATTGCCCCACAGGCGCAAATGCCGGGTCGGGTGTGGGTGGGACGCACCGTCTCGCTCGCCGGGCTCGCCGATGGTGGCGAGGCGGCGGTCCCGGTCGTCGAGATCGCACATCCGGATGGCCGGATCGCTTGGGCCTCGGTCGGCTGGCCCGGCGAGCTCGGCGCGATCACGGCGATCAACGCACAGGGCATCGCGGTGTTCGTCGATCCGGCTCGCACCGGCGACATCCGGCCGACTCGAACCGCGCGTCCGATCGCGTTGCTCGCGCGCTCGATCCTCGAACAAGCCAAGACGCTCGATGAAGCGGTGAAGCTCGTCGAGCAGACACCGTCGTTGGGCTCCGCGGTGATCGTGCTCGTCGACGGCACGACCGGCAAGTGGCTGATCGTCGAGCGCACGCCGGAGAAAGCGATCGTGGAGCGCAACCCGAAGCTACCGGTGTTCGGCGACACGCTGACGACGAACGCGCTGTCGTCCGATCCAGAGAACGATCGCGCGAAGCGGATGCTCGCACCGGGCCGCGTCGATCGCGCCGCGCGTCTCGTGCGCTCACCGCTCGCAGATGTCGCCGCGGTCGCGGCCGTGCTGCGCGATCAACGCGGCGTCGACGACAGTCCCCGTCCGCCCGGTCACCGCGGCGTGATCGATGACGGCCGCCAGATCCAGCAGGTCATCCTCGATCCGGCGTCGTTGCAGCTATGGGTCGCCGATCCGCAAGCCGGCGGCCGGATGCGCGCGTTCGATCTACGCCACGAGCTGCGCGGTGAAGGCGATCGCCCCGCACCGCCCGCGGATATCCCCGCCGATCCGACCGCGGATCCGGATCGCGCCAGCTCGCTCCTCGCAGCGCGCGCGGATCTGCGCGTCGCGCGTGCAGCGCTCGCGCACGGTGACAACCTCGCGGCCGCCGAAGCGTGCAGCCGTGCTCGCGCTCGCGCGCCTGCATTCCCCGCAGCGCTCGAGCTCGCTGGCGTGATCGCACAAGCGCGCAACGACGACGCGCACGCGCGGCAATTCTTCCAGCGCTGGCTCGAAGGCGGTGCCGACGATCCGCAAGGCGAACAGCGCGCGCACAGCTTGCTCGCGCGCTAGCGGTTCATCAGGAGCGCGACCGCAGCACCGGCGATCCCGCCGAGCACGAGCAACCCGACGAGCCACCAGATCCACCGCGTCGAGCGCGGCTCGCGCGTGCGCAGCGTCTCGCCGTACAGCGCCGGCGAGGCTTGCGGATACGTCATCATCGGCGCGCCCATGCCCTGCCCTTGCGACATCTGGGGATATGGCGTCATCTGCGAGCCATACGGCTGCGGCGTCATCGGGCCGAGCGGCTGCGGCCCGACGGGCGCGCCGTGCCCCGGCGTGATCGGACGCAGCCCTGGATTCGGATTCGGCGTGCCCGCGGGCGGCATCATCGGATAGCTCATACCGGGCCCCATCTGGCCGGGCCCCATCTGGCCGGGCCCCATCTGGCCCGGTCCCATCTGACCCGGTCCCATCTGGCCGGGACCCATCTGCGGGTTGACCTGCTGGCCCATCGCGTTCGTGTTCGGCGGTACCGCCGGCGGCATCACGTGCGGCATCTCGCCCTTGCGGGTCTCGAGCATGTCGGCGCCCATCCGATTCGCCTGGCTCGCGCTCGCGTTGAGCGCCTGCATCGACGGGTTCGATTGTTCCTTCGCGTGATCGAGCACCTCTTGGAGTGCCTCGGCCATCGCGGTCACGTCGGCGTGACGATTCTCTTTGAGCTTCTCGAGCGCCTTCAAGATCGCGCGATCCGCAGCGGCCGGCAGCCCCGCCTTCGGCGAGCGCACCGACGGAGGTTGCGGCGTTTGCTTGAGCTGCGCGGTGATCAGACCCGCCGGTCCCTTCGCATCGGGGAACGGCAGGCCGCCGGTGATCATCTCGTACGCGACGACGCCGAGCGCGTAGACATCGCTGCGGCCGTCGAGCTGCTTGCCCATCAACTGCTCGGGCGACATGTACTCGAGCGTGCCCAGCGTCTGACCGGTCGCGGTGAGCTGCGGCGATTGCGGATCGATCGAATCACCGCGCATCACCTTTGCGATGCCGAAGTCGAGGATCTTCACGAACTCGGGGTTGCCGGGCCGGGTCTCCAGATAGACGTTCTCGGGCTTGAGATCGCGGTGGACGATGCCCTGCGCGTGCGCCTCGGCGAGCGAGCTGCACATCTCGATCAGGATCTTGAACACGCGCTTCCACTCGAGCGGCTGCTGCTCGTGGAACGTCTGATGGAGGCTCTTGCCCTCGAGCAGCTCCATCGCGATGTAGAGCGTCCCGTCCTGGGTCTGGTCGAAGTCGTAGGTCGTGATCGTGTGCGCGTCGCGCAGGTTGCACAGCACCATGCCCTCGCGGCGGAACCGCGCGACGAGGTTCTCGTCCTTGGTCATCTCCGGGTGGAGAAGCTTGAGCGCGACCTTGCGGCCGGTCGCGAGCTGGACGCCGCGATACACCGCGCCGAACCCGCCTTCGCCGATCTTCGACTCGATCTTGAAGCGGTTGTTGAGGACCTGGTTGAGATAGATCTCGTCGCCGACGGGCTTGGCCTTCGGCTTCGGCGCGCGCACCGGCGACGCTTTGACCGCGGTTGCGTTGAGATTCGCCCCACTCTGCGGAACCGGCGCCGCGGGAGGCGCCTGTAACCGATAGCCGCAGACACCGCAGAATCGGGCATTCGACTCGAGCGGCGAACTACACGAAGGGCAGTTCATCCAAACCGAATTTTCGCAGAAGTCGGAGGATCAAGCACGTGAGTTCCCACTGTTTCGGCACTTAACAGTGGCCGAGGACCAGCACGAGCAGCACCACGAGCGCGCCGCCGATCGCCGCGGGCATCAGCCACGGCGGGCGGTTCCGCTCCAAGATCGGCGGCTGCAGGCTCGCGATCGCGTCCTCGTCCCCCACGAACAACCGGACCCGCGGCCCGCCCGGGCCGAACACCAGGTCGAGGGCGGTGTTCGGTGACACGGCCGCTTCAGTCGCGCGGTGACCGTCGACGTAGGTTCCGTTCGAGCTGCCGAGGTCGACGAGGACCCAGTGGGTGGCATCGAGAGGGCGAAGCTCGGCGTGACGCGAGCTCGCATCGATATCGCGGTGCGGATCGAACGAGACTTCGCAATCGGGATGGCGCCCGAACCGGATGCGCGACTTCGCATCGAGCTCCTGACGCTGGCCACGCCGCGCACCGGCGACGTGGTCGATAACGACCCTCACCGGATCATTCTACACGAGCGCTGCTACCTGCCGCCGAGCACCCAGGCAATCACGCATGCCGCGAGCGCGATCGCGACGACCAGCCAGGTCCGGGTTCCGCTCCGGGCGAGGTGGCGACGCGCCGGTCCCTCGATGTCCTCGATCGGCAGCGCGGTGGCGGGCAGGCGAATTCCGACACGCGACACGAGGATCGCGTGCTGGCCGGTCACCGGGATCGTGGGCGGGACGGATGGCGACGGCAGCCCGATCCGCTGGGCGAGGCGGCGGGCCACGTACGACGTGTCGGTGAGTGCGGGGTCGCCTTCCTTCTGCGGATCGAACTCGCGAAACGTCGGCAGGTCGTCGTCGTCCTTGGGCGGTGCGAGCCGATCGCCTCCGACGTCGAGCACGATCGCGGTGATGTTGTCGCTGCCGCCCGCGGCGCGCGCCGCGGTGACGAGCAACATCACGGATTCGGCGACGGTGTGCGGCTCTGCCATCAAGACCGCGAGCGCGGGATCCCCGACGAGGCCGTGGAGTCCGTCGCTGCACAGCAGCACGCGATCGCCGCGGCGGAGCTCGATGATCGACAGCGACGGCTCGACATCGTCGCCGACGCCGAGCGCCTGGAGGATCGCGGAGCCCGCATTCGCCGCTTCGATCTCGTCGTGACCCGCGTCGAGTAGCGCCGACGACAGCGACTGATCCTGCGTGACCTGAACGAGCACGCCGCCGCGCTGGACGTACGCGCGCGAGTCGCCGACGGTCGCGATCACGAGTCGATCGACGACGATGCCCGCGGCCGATACCGTCGTGCCCATGCCCTTGAGGCCGGGCTCGCGCTTCGCCATCGCGTGGACGTCGTGGTTCGCGACCCGCGTCGCGCGACGCAACAGGCGCGCGAACACTTCCGGATCGCGCGTCGCCGGTGTGCCCTTCATCTCGCGCCAGATCACCTGCGCCGCGAGATCGCTGGCGACCTCGCCGCCTTCGACGCCGCCCATGCCGTCGCACACGACCAGTAACGGGCCGCGCTCGGCGCTCGTGCGCCACGGCTCGACCACGGTATCGACGAGCTTACTGTGGTCGAGATCTCCGACGAGGAAGCTGTCTTCGTTGTGCTCGCGTACCGAGCCGACATCGCTGGCCGCCGCCACTGCGATGTCGATGGTTCGAGTCACCGCGAGAGCTCGATACGCAACAACTGATCGCCCATACGCACGTGATCGCCGTGCTTGAGCGTCGTCGGTCCGGAGATCCGCACGAACGTACCGTTGGAGCTCCCGAGGTCGGTGATCTGCGCGCGCTTGCCGTCCCACGTCACCGCGGCATGGCGGCGTGACATGAACGCGTCGTCGCGAAACACGATGTCGCCTTCCTCGCGGCCGAGCACGGTCTCTTCCCCGATCAGGTGGCGAACATCGCGATAGCCCCCCGACGGCACGAGCTGGACGAGCCGCGCATACGGTTCGCGCGGTGGCGATCCGAACAGCGACACGCCATGGCGCACGAGCGGATGGACCGTCTTCTCTTCGGGCGTGACTCGCTCGAACACCAGGACCTCGCGACCGACGAGGATCGTCGCGCCGTCGCCGAGCTCGACCGGGCCATCGGCCTTGCGGAACACGCCGTTCAGCGTGTCGAGCGCGTGGATCCGCACGCTGCCATCGCCGCCGCGCTCGAACCGCGCGTGCTGCTTCGCGAGGAACCGATCCTCGTCGAACGCGATGTCGGCGCCCGCGCGGCCGATCACCGTGTCGTCGGAGCTGAGCATGAAGCGCTGGCCGTCTGAGCCATCGCGGTTGACGAGCACGGCCGTGCCCCACGTCGCAGCGCCGGCGCGCGAGCTCGGCTCCTTGATCCGGACCGCGACCGGCACACCGCCGCCCGGGTTCGAGATCGGACGCACCGCGTCGGGCTGCGCGAGGGTCGCGCCGTGGGCGTCGATGTTCGGCGAGCCGATCGGCGGCTGGCTCGTCGGCGGACGCGAGCGCGGCTGGGCCTGCCCCGGATCGGTCGGCGCGATCGGTTGGATGTGAAGGCCGCACTGCTGGCAGTACGCGAACCCGATCGGCGTCGAGGTTCCGCAGCGCGGGCACGTGATCGTGCTGCCCTGAGCGACCGCTGCAGGCGAGATCGGCGCGCGCGCGATCGAGGGTGCAGACGGACGCACGGCCGGTGCTGGCGTCGCGAGTGGGCCGCTCGGGGGAAAACCCTGGCCCGGCGCGGTCGGCCCGACGGGCGAAGCCGGCACGAACTGGGGTGCGAAGCTGGGCCCGCCGATCATGTTCTGGGCCCCCATGCCAGGGGCTCCGTAAGCGGGTACGGACGGCGCAGTTGCCGCGAGCGCGGCACCACACGACCGACAGAACTTCATTCCGACCGGGTTCTCCCCCCGGCACACGTTGCAGATCACCGGCGCGGGCAACCCCGCGGGCGGCGCGGGAGTCAGTTGGACGGCTGCGAGCGCGCTGCCGCAGTTCAGGCAGAACGACGAACCGGGCGGGCTTTCGTGGCCACAAACAGAACAACGCATCGCACCCCTAGCCCCTATTCGGGAGCTGTTACGACGAGTCTCTCGAAAACCACGGCCGACGGGAATGGCGCCGGGCCGGTTTGCAACGGTGCTCCAGCCTTGCTAAGACCGGCCCGCTCCGTGACGCTTAAGCCCCCTAGAAAACTCGCCTTATTTGCGGTCGCCACGATCTGTGCGATCGCCGCGTGCGTGACCGGGAACGTCCGCACCGCGCCGTTTCGCGCGCGCCCCGATTCGGCGGACGCCGGGTCGTTGCGCGGGCCGTTCAGCGGCCGCGTCGTCGACGTCACGACCCACGCACCGATCGCCGGCGCGCTGGTCTACGCCGCGTGGACGCTCGAGCGCGGCAGCGGACTGCCCGAGCCCGCGGGCTCTCACGAGTTCGTCGGCTCGACCGACGCCGGCGGCAACTATCGCGTGCCGACGCTGCGCTCGATTCCCGCCGGCACCCGGATCACCGAGTTCTCGCTGCTCGTCTACAAGCGCGGCTACATCGCGTATCGCAGCGACCGCCGGTTCACCGACCTCGGCCCACGCATGGACTTCGCGCAGGAAGACAATCAAGTGCTACTCGAGCGCTGGCGCAACGAGCTCTCGCATGCGCGCCATCTGCGATTTGTCGGCGGCGGCACCGCGGTCGCGGCTCTCACCCAGTGGGAGCTCGCCGACGCGAGCGCCGAGCTCGAAGGCAAGCGGCCGAGCGGCGAAGACATTCGCCCGGGTCGCGGCGAAGGCCCGTACGTCGTCGCCGCGCAGCTGTTGACGGATGCCGACATCAAGGCACGCACGAAGTACGACGGTCAGTTCGAGACCGGCCCGTTGTCCGACGAGCCCGATACCGCGACGTACTCGTCGCAGCACTTCAAGGCGCTCGGCCGGCCCGAGACGTGGGACGTCGCGATCCGCGTCTGGCGCCTCGACCCGGGCAAGGCGCAGGAGCGCTACGACGAGCTGTTGTCGCAGCTCCCTGGCATTCAAGAGAAGGACGAGGTCGCGAGCCGATCGTTCCAGGCGACCGAGAACGAGATCCGCGGCGTTGGCTTCCTCGACGGCCAACGCGGCGTCGTCGTGCTGATCACGTGCGGCGTCAGCCAGTGCTCGTCGGTCGACGACGCGGTGTCGCTCGAGCAGAACGTGTACTCCAAGCTCAAGGCGCTCGTGCCGATCGGGCTCGGCGGAGCAGTGAAGTGATGCTGAAGAAGTGGGCCGCGCTCCTCGCGCTCGTCGTCGCCACCCAATCCGCAGGCGCGTGGGAAGCACAAACCACGCAAGCCGGCCTCGCCGAACAAGCGGCGCTCGCGTCGCGCCTCCATCACCGGTTGACCACGCTCGGCTTCACCGGCGGTCTGTTCGAAGAGCTCACGATCCCGCCCGCCGATGCGCACGCGTTGATCGACGACCTGCACCTGTTATCGCCGACGCATGGCTCGGTGCCCGACGCGCGCGGCCGGCAGACCGCGCTCGCGTGGCTCGCCGCTGGTGCCGCACTCGCGGACGTGCCCGCCGCGCACGGCGCCGATCACTTCTACGATCCGTTGACGAAGCGCGGCTGGCAACGCCCTTCGCGCGGGATCGCCGGCGCACTCGCCGGCATCGAGCTGCCCGAGCGCGGCGTCCCCGCACCCGACTGGGTGATCGACAATCAGAACCCGTTCAACCTCGCCGGCTTTCTCGACCAGTACGCGAAGGCCGTGACGGCAGCAACGCCGGGCGAGCGTTCGCGCGCGATGGCCGGTGCGTTGATCGCGGCCGGCGCGATGCTCCACGTCCTCGGCGATCTCGGCGCACCGTCGCGCGTGCGCAGCGACTACGCGGTGCACCTCGAACCACTGGGCGGCGGCGCCGCCGACGTCGGCTCGCGGATGGAGCGGATCGCGGCGCTCGCGTACGGCCGGCTCGGCGTGCCCCTACCCGGCCGCACGATCACGCGCGCGCACATGCGCGACTACTTCACCTCGCCCGACGGCGGTGGGCTCGCCGACGTGATCGCGCGCTCGTACTTCTCGCCGAACACGCTGCCCGAGTCGACCCGCGTCAACGACGCGCCGCCGAAGCTCGTGCGTGCGAAACCCGCGCTGCCGGCGAAGCTCAACCTCATGGCCGCGGGCCGCGAGGGCGGCACCACGTTGCGCAACGCCGACGGCACCTGCCTCGCGCGCTACCGGATCGATCACTCGGTGATCACGTGGTCGCTCGATGACGATTGCATGCTCGAGCAGCTCGCCGTGATCCTGCCCGAGGTCGCCGCGTACGAGACTGGCCTCCTCGACTTCTTGCTCCGCGGCGAGCTCGCGGTCGCGATCGATCAGGGCCAGGTCGCGGTCAGCGCGAAGGGCCTCGGCGCCGGCACGCTCGATATCCTCGTCGAGGATGACCGCGGCGTGCGCACGTCGATCGGCAAGGCCGCGCTTCCCGGTGGGCCGGCGCAGGACCAGCTCGCGAAGGTCGCGATGCCGACCTACGGCACGCGCGTCGTCGCGGTGTTCTCCGGTGCCGATCAAGCGGGCGAGCCGATCGTCGCGGTCGGCGCGCTGCCCCTGACTCACTGAGCGGCGATGGCGAAGCTCGACGGCCTCGACCGCGTGTTCGATCTGCTCGACGAGGCCGCGCCCGGCCTTCACGACGTCGAGCCGCCGGCGCCCGACCTGCCGAGTAACTTGCCAGAGCCGCTGATCGAGCTCTACGCGCGCTGCGACGGTGCGCGGATCTTCGTCGATACGCTCGAGATCGTGCCGGCTCGCGATGTCGCGTTCGACAATGGCCGCTGGCAGTTCGCGACGAGCAACGGCGAGGCGGTCGCGCTCGATCACCGCGGCCGGGTGTGGATGCACGACGAGACGATCGAAGATGCGGTGTGCGAGGCGACGCGCCTCGATCGCTGGCTCGCCGGCGAGGTCGACGCGCTCGCGCTGGTCTACGACGGCGACGGCGAGTACGCCGAGGAGGTGTTCGACGACGACGGCGACATGCTCCCGGTCGTCCGCGAGCAGCAACTGCGAGCGAAGATCAAGCGGGATGCGGCCGCGCCCGGCCCGCGCTGGCGGCTCGCGCTCGTCCTCCTCGAGCAAGGCGCCGACGAGGATGCCCGCAACCAGCTCGAACAGGTCGTCGCCGACGATCCGGTGTTCGCGTGGGCTTGGCTCGATCTCGCGCGCGTGTCCGAGAAGGTCGGCGAGGTCGGCGGCGCGATCGACGAGGCGCGAATGGCCGCCGAAGCGGCCGAGGGCGTCCAGCACCCGCAGGCCGGGTATTTCTGGTCGCAGGTCGCGCGCCTCGCGGTGCGCAACGGCGATGAAATGGTCCGCGCGCAAGCCGCGACCAAGGCGAGCCTGCTCGCACCCGAGCTCAAGAAGAGCCAGATCGAGGGCGCGCGCGAGCGGCTCGCGGCCGGTGATCAGACGAGCGCGAAGGGCCTCGTCGAGCTGCTACGCGCGGTGTGGCCGCGAGATCTCGAAGTTCTCGATCTCGCGAAGCAGCTTACCTGAACACGGCTTGATCGGCCTTGATGCCCTGCGCCTCGAGCTCCGAGTAGAAGCGCGGCACCGTGCCCGTCGGCGAGAAGTGGTTGTTCTGGTAGGCGAACACCATCTGGGTCTCGAACGTGGTGTCCGAGACGCCCGTGATCTCTTCGATCGAGTGGACCTTGATCGCACCGTCGGCGTGACGCGCGACGTGAACGACGATCTCGAACGAGCTCGCGACGAGCTCGCGGGTCGCAGCATCGCCGCCGATCTGCATCGACCGGGTCAGCGTCGCGAGCCGGTTGAGCGTCGCGTTCGCGCCCTCACCCGTCATCGCGACAACCGCACCATCGACCGTCGCGTTGAGCGCGTGGACGAGCGTGAGCGCTTCGCGTCCGCGAACCTCGCCGACGATCAAGCGATCCGGCATGAACCGGAGCGCCATCTCGACCAGCGCCGTCATGTCGACGTCGTTGTGACGCCCCGTGCCGGGACGCGACTCGAGCTGGATCCATTCGTCGCGACCGAGCGCGAGCTCTGCGATTTCTTCGACCGACACGACGCGCTCGCCGCCCGGCGATGCCGACGCGAGCGCTGCGACGAGGCTGGTCTTGCCCGAGCCCGGACCACCGCACACCAAGATGTTGCGGCGCGCCGCGATGCAGGTCGCGAGGAAGTCGGCCATGCCGCTCGACAGCGTGTTCTGGCCGACGAGGTCCGACAGCGACGGCATCGTCGCTGCCGGCTTCTTCAACACCAAGCACGCACCGCGCGCCGCGACCGGCGACACCGCGGCGGTCAGCCGCGTGCCATCGCGCATGCGCAGATCGACGACCGGACGATGCTCGTCGATCACCGAGTTCGCCTCGTGGACGAGCCGCTTGACGACGCGCTCGAACACGTCGTCCGAGCTGAACGCCTTGCCCGAGCCGCGCAGCACGCCGTTCTTGCCGACGACGACGCGATCGCGCCGATCGATCAAGATCTCGTCGAGCGCTTCGTCCGCGAGCAGGTCTTCGAGAGGCCCGAGCGCGAGCGCTTCGTTGAGCGTCTCTTTGATCAGCGAGTCCTGATCGATGTACTTCGGGAGCTCGCCCGACGTCTCGAGCGTCTCGACGAGATCGATCGTCGCGCGCTCGGCCTTTTGCCAGAGGTCTTCCTCGTGCAGGCGATCCATCGGGATCTTGTCGAGATCGAGCTTCGCGCGCAGCCGCTCGAGGATGTTCGACTGGAGGTCGAGCATCTTCACGACTTTCGGATCGAGCGGCTCGAGCTGGACGCCGCGCTTGCTCGGGATCGACAGCGGACGGCCGACGATCTTCTTCGCGCCCTGACCGACGAGCTGGCGGCCCTTGATCTTGTCCTGGAACGGCACCACCGGCGCCGGCGGTTGCTCGGCAACGGGACGCGCGGCAGCGACGGGCGGAGGCGGCGTGAACGACGGCCCACCGCTCGGTTGTGCGGGCTGAACCGCGGCGGCCGGCGGCGGCAGCGTCGCGACCGGCGCGGGCGGAGGCGGCGAGAAATGCGGCTCGGCCATCGTCGGACCGCCGGGCGGTGCGACGGGAGGCAGCGGCGCCATCGGCGGCGGCATCGTTCCACCCGGACGCAGACCCGGACGACCCGGCGGAGGATTCGCGATCGGCGGCATGTCGCGCGGGACATCGCGCGGCGGCAGCGGCTCGCGCGGACCGAGCGGCGCGGGCGGACCACCGAGGTCGCGCGGTGCACCCGGTGCGGGACGCGGCGGACCCGGACGCGGTGCCGGAGCCGTCATCGGCGGTGCCGCTTGCGGTTCCGAAGATCCCATTCCCATCCCGCCCATCGACGAACCGAGACCTCCGCCCATGGGCATCGGCATCGGCATCGGTGCGGCTTCGGTCGGACGCGGCGGACGCGATTGCTCCATCGCACTCGCGGCGCGATCTTGTCCCGGTGGCGACGTCGTCGTCTCCGAAGGACCATCGCCCTCACCGCTCGCGGCTTCGTCGACACCGACGATGAAATCGCCGATGTAGATCTTGTCGGAGTCTTTGACGACGAGCGGGCTCGTGATCTTGCGACCGTTGACGTACGTGCCGTTCGTGCTCTTGAGATCGACAATGATGAACTTGCCGTCCTTCAGCACGATCCGCGCATGACGCTTCGACACGTTGCCCTTCGGGAGCACGATGTCGTTGCCCTGCACGCGCCCGATGGTGACCTCAGGCTTGTTGAACACCATGCGGCGCTGCTCGCCGCCCTTTTCTTGAATCAGTATGGTGAACATGAGCTCCTGAGGCGGCTACGTCCCTTCGCCCCATGCAAACGGTACTAAGCGTTGGCAATCACGGTCAAGTTCGGGGCGACCCAGACGGCTCTGCCGATGGTTTCTCTTCCGCGGATCCCGAACCCGGTTTTGGGCTCTTCAGGTGCAAAAAACTTCGTACATCGTCCCACCAAAGCGCCCAAACACCGACGGCGAGGAGGCCAACCAGGGCGCCGACGATCACCACGTCATGCCAGCGCGGCCTCACCATGAATCCGAACCTAGCACGCACCGTCAGTTCGGGCATGATGCCGATTCCTATGAAGACCTTGTCTCTATCGGTCGCGGCCGCATGGGTCGCGCTGACTGCCATCGCGACCGCCGCGCCGACGAAGAAGTACCACTTCGAGCTCACCCAGGTGCTCGCGAAGCCCGAGGTCAAGGGCGAGGTCGCGAAGACCGCGGTGGCGCGGGTCGAGGCGCAGATCAAGAAGACGTTCGAGTCTCATCCGCAGCTCGTGGCAAACCTCGACGGTGCGCCAGACCCCAAATCGAACGCCGACGCCTATCGCAAATTTCTCACCAAGAAGGGGATCTCGGGCGCCTATCTGGTGACGGTCGAGGTGACCGACGCCAGCGAGGAGCTCGTGCCGATGGAGGGCAAGCCGAACACCCAGCGGCTGTCGGTCCACGTCGCGATCCACGTGCTCGGCGAGACCATCCCCGGCCGGACGATGGGGTTCACCGGCGATGGCCAGGCGACGATCAAGCAAGAGGTCGGCGCGAAGCTGCGCGACAAGGATCGCGACTACACGTGGGACGGCGCGGCCGAGACCGCGGTCGGCGACGCGATGAAGACGGTGTTCGCGCAGCTCGCGAAGCCGCCGCACAAGCCGTAAGCGTTACTTGATGAAGCTTCCGACGCGGTCGAACCGGATGCCGCCGATCTTCCACGGCTTGAAGATGTCGAAGCGCTCGTACGACAACCAGATGAACAAGGCCTTGCCCTTGATGTTGTCGAGCGGGACCGAGCCCCACACGCGCGAGTCGTTCGAGTTGTTGCGGTTGTCGCCCTGTACGAACACGTGACCCTCGGGCACGACGTAGTGCTCGCGCGGCTCGCAGACCTTCGCGTCGTTCTCGGACTTGACCATGACGATCTGGCCGAGCGTCTGCTTCTGCGCGTTCTTGGTCCCGTCCTCGGAGTTCGAGCAATTCGGCGGCGGCGAGTGATCGTGCGCCGGGAAGTCGCGCGAGTCGCCGTCGGTCAGCGTGCCCTGGGCGAGCCGGCGCTCGCGATCCGGGCGCTCGCGGTCGTGGAACGTGCTGTAGACCTTGCCGTCGACGGTCTCGGCGTACTTGCTACACTGCCGCGGATACCAGCCTTCGGAGTCCTCGTGCGGGTAGCGGGTCGAGCCATCGCGGACCGCGTCGCCATTCTCGGAGACGGCCGTGTCCTGGTCGAGATAGGTACAGTTCTCGTCCTCGAGCTTCCACGGCACGGCGACGCCGTCGACATAGACGACGTTGCAACGGACCTCGACGGTCTGGCCGGCGGTCGCGATCACGCGCTTGATGTAGTCGCGGTCCGGATCGCACGGATAGATGAAGACGATCACCTCGCCGCGCTTGGGGCCGCGCAGCTCGAACAGCTTCGTCATGGTCCACGGGATGCGCACGCCGTAGATGAACTTGTTGACGAAGATGTGGTCGTTGATCTCGAGCGTCGGATACATCGACGACGACGGGATCTTGAACGCCTCGACGACGAATGCGCGCAGCGCCAGCGCGATCAGGATCGCGGCGCCGATCGATTCGACGTAGTCGCGCGCGGTCGACTTCGGCGGCCGCTTGACCAGCTCGTCGACGAGCGAGTCGAGCGCGGGCAGTTGCAAGCGCACGCCCTGGAGGTCGCGCTTCGCGAGGCTGGACTCGACACCGGCGGTGACCGTCTCGAGGTCGCCGCCGCGGCCGCGCAGGCCGCGCTTCACGCCGAGCGCCGAGCGCGCTTCCTTGACGAGGATCCGCGCTTCACGGCGCACGCGGTGATCGAGGAACGCGGCGTTCAACGCTTCTCCATTAGTCGACCTTCAAGATCGTCAAGAAGGCCTCTTGCGGGAGCTCGACCGAGCCGACCGACTTCATCCGCTTCTTGCCCTCTTTCTGCTTGTTGAGGAGCTTCTTCTTGCGCGAGATGTCGCCGCCGTAGCACTTCGCCGTGACGTCCTTGCGGATCGCCTTCACCGTGGTCCGTGCGATCACGCGCGAGCCGATCGCGGCCTGGATCGCGACGTCGAACATCTGCCGCGGCACGACGTCCTTCATCTTCGTCGCGAGCTCGGTGCCGCGGTGATACGCGGTGTCACGGTGCGAGATCATCGACAGCGCGTCGACCCGCTCGCCGTTGACGAGGACGTCGAGACGGATCAGGTCCGCTTCGCGATACCCGGCCGGTTCGTAATCGAGTGAAGCGTAACCGCGCGACATCGTCTTCAGGCGATCGTAGAACCCGAACACGATCTCTGCCATGGGCAATTCGTAGACAACGCGGATCCGACCGCCCGGGTCATAGTGCAGGCCCTGCTGGATGCCGCGGCGCTCCTGGCAGAGCTGCATGATCGGGCCGACGTACTCCTGGGTGAGGTGCAGGGTCGCGGTGACGATCGGCTCTTCGATCCCGTCGTACTTGCCCTGATCGGGGACCTTCGCCGGGTTGTCGAGCTCGATGATCTCGCCGGTGGTCAACTTGACCCGGTAGCGCACGCTCGGCGCGGTCGTGATGAGGTTGAGGTTGAACTCGCGCTCGAGCCGGTCCTGGATGATCTCCATGTGGAGCAGGCCGAGAAAGCCGGTGCGAAAGCCAAAGCCGAGCGCCGACGACGTCTCGGGCTCGTACGTCACCGACGCGTCGTTCAAGACGAGCTTACCGAGCGCGTCCTTGAGATCCTGGTAGTCCGCCGCGTCGACTGGAAACAGCCCGGCGTAGACCATCGGCTGGACGGTCTTGAAGCCCGGCAACGGCTCCGCACAGGGCCGATCCGCGTCGGTGATCGTATCGCCGACGCGCGCGTGCGCGATATCGCGGATCGAGGCCGCGAGGATGCCGACCTGCCCGGCCTCGAGCGTGTCGATCTCGAGCACCGCCGGACGGCGCACCGCGATCATCGTGCAGTCGTACACGACCTCGGTGTTCATGAACTTGAGCTTGGTCCCCTTGACGATCCTGCCGCTGACGACGCGGACGAGGACGACGACGCCGCGGAACGTGTCCCACCAGCTATCGAAGATCAGCGCGGCCAGCGGCGCTTCGCGATCGGCGACGGGTGGCGGGATGCGCTCGACGACGGCTTCGAGCATGTCGCGGATGCCGACGCCCGACTTCGCCGACACGAGCAGCGCGTCCTTCGCGTCGAGACCGATCATGTCCTCGATCTGCTGCTTGACGTAGTCCGGTCGCGCGACCGGCAGATCGATCTTGTTGAGGACCGGAATGATGTCGAGGTCGTTGTCGAGCGCCACGTAGACGTTCGCGAGCGTCTGCGCTTCGACGCCTTGCGCGGCATCGACGACGAGCAGCGCGCCCTCGCACGCGGCGAGCGAGCGCGACACTTCGTAGTGGAAGTCGACGTGGCCCGGCGTGTCGATCAGGTG
>JBDUAS010000157.1:0-16315 GCA_040004535.1 Deltaproteobacteria bacterium | reverse complement strand
TCGCCGCTTGAAGGCTGTAGCCAAGCTGATGCAGCAGCTTGCCGACGGTCTTGTCACTCACCCGGATGCCGTGCACATCGAACATCTCGCGCGACAACGCGACGGCGCTCTTCGCGCTCCATCGCAAACCGGACTCGGGATCTCCCCTCGTCGCTGGATCGACGAGCCGCTTCAACGCGGGCAACAGCTCGGGATGAACCTCGACGTGGTTCCGACCGCCAGCGCCACGGCGCCGCACATTCACAAGGTCGTCGAAGTTCGCGCCGTCACGCAGCTCGTTGCGTCCTCGCTTGACGGTGTTGAGCGCGAGACCCGTTGCCCGCGAGACCAGCGCAAGACCACCGCGTCCGAGCGCCTCCGCTTCTGCTCCCGCCCACAACCGTGTCATGCGCTCATCCATCGAGCCTTTGAGCGCGTCGAACTTCGTGCGGATGAGCGCCTCGGTCGTCAGGTGATCTGTAGATCACGATCGAGCGATCCTGTCGATCCCAATTCGGGCGTCCTCGATCAAGTTTCTGATTCGAGGGCCACTTACTTGTCCTACATCGGCGCGCGAGCGCTAGACGCCGTGGCGCGTGGCCTTAGTTCTTCACGCGCGGTGGAATCGACCGAGCGACCGCCTGACGCTGCTTGAGCGTCGCCTCGATGTCGTCGAGCGACGTTGTCGTCTCGCTCGTGAGATCGGTGACCGCGTCGACGCCGAGGATGAGCTCGTCGATCTCCTCCGACAACTGCTGGCGCTCCGAGATCGCGACGACGTGAGACTCGAGGTAGCGAAACGACTTGTCGAGCGTGTCCATCTTCACGCCGAGCGCGCGCCAGTTGGCCTCGATCGCCTGATGCTGTTTCAAGCGCTTTTGCGCGAGCGTGAGCCCCTGCCTGAGCCCCGAGAGCACCGCCGGGTTCTGCTCGTTCTTGAGCGCGCGCTCGGTGGATTCGATGTCGCGGCGGAGGTCGCCCTCATCATTGTCGATCAGATAGTGGCCGAGCCTTTGGTGGGTGACGGCCATGTCGAGGAACGAGTGGAGCAGCTTGCCGAGCTTGTCCATCTCGCCCTGGATCAGCGTGGTCTCCAGGGACGGGTTGTCGCCGGCGAGCTTCTGGACCCGCTCCGAGCACAGCTCGAGCGCGCGGAACCGCTGCAAGTACCCGGGCTCGAGCGTCTTCAGCGCCTCTTGTGCGTGCAACTTCAAACGCTCGCGCTCCTCGAGGCTCTCCTGGATCGTGACCCAGCGCTTGAAGGGCGACGAATCCGCGCCGAGGAACAACCACAGGGCCTCGACCCCGGCACCCAGCATCAGCGGGATCCAGGTGAACGTCGCGATCGAGAACAGCGCAGCTCCGCCGAGGAGGATGAAGTTGTACTGGTTCCAGAAGGCGCGATGAAACAGACTCGGTTTTTTCGGCTTGTCCGCCACGCGTGGTGCCAAAGTTTATCCTAAGATGTCCAACCTCTAGGGGGGGATATGAAGCTTACTCCGCTTGCAAAAGCGCTCATCACGATCGTGGTCGTCGTCGCTGTCGGGCTCGGCATCTACAGCCAGCGCGCGAAGCTGTTCCCCGGCAAGAAAGAACAGCTCTCGAGCGTTCCTCCCAAGGCCGACCTGGACGGTTCGAACGGGAGCGCGGTCAGGTCGGCACCGGTGGTGCTCAACACCAAGCCGGGATGCGCCGACAAGCCCGAGGTCCGGCTCTACCACTGGGCGTGGAATTCCCAGATGGGCATGATGTACGCGACGGGCGGCAAGCAGGCGGTGGAAGGCTCGCTGATGTGCAAGCACGGCGTGAATCTGAAGCTGGTGCGTGAGGACGACACGAACAACATGCAGACCCAGCTCGCGACGTTCGCCGAGGAGCTGAAGAGCGGGGCGGCCAATCCTAGCAAGGGCGCGCACTTCATCATCATCATGGGCGATGGCGGTGCGCAGTTCTTCAAGGGCATGAACGATCGGCTCGACAAGCTCGGCAAGGAGTACGAGGTCGAGGTCGTCGGTTCCACCGGATACAGCCGCGGCGAAGACAAGTTCATGGGCCCGCAGCAGTGGAAGGACAATCCACAGTCGGCGCGCGGCGGTCTGGTCGCCGGTGTCTTGCGCGATGGTGACTGGAACATCGCGATGAAGTGGCTGGGTGATAACGGAATCCCGAACAATCCCGACGAGACGACGTACGACCCCGATGCGCTCAACTGGGTCAACGCCACCGACTACATCGAGGCGGCCCAGAAGTACATCACCGGATTCTGCGTCGAGCTGAAGAACAAGAAGACCGGCAACAAGGACAAGCACTGCGTCCAGGGCATCGTGACGTGGACCCCCGGCGACGTGAACGCGGCCGAGCAGAAGGGCGGCATCGTCTCGATCGTCTCGACCAAGGAGTACCGCTCGCAGATGCCGTCGATCATCATCGGCAACAAGAAGTGGATCAATGCCAACCGCGAGACCGTGAAAGGCATGCTCGCGGCGATCTTCGAGGGCGGTGATGCGGTGAAGGATCCGGGCGCGCTACATCAAGCCGCCGCAGTGAGTGCGGCCGTGTACAACGAGAAAGACGCCGACTACTGGCAGAAGTACTTCACGCCGCAGCTGGTCAAGGACAAAGTCGGGACCACGGTCGAGCTGGGCGGCTCGGCGGTGTCCAACCTCGCCGACGTGGTCAACCTCTTCGGCCTCGCGCCGGGCAGTACGAACCTGTTCGCCGCGACCTACACGACGTTTGGAAACGTCGTGAAATCGCAGTACCCGGACCTCGTCCCGAATTTTCCGCCGGTCGCAGACATCCTCGATACCTCGTTCGTCAAGGAGCTCGACGCCGCCTCCACGACGAAGGCGACCCCGGACCTCGCGAAGTTCGACCCGACGAAGGTCACCCAGCAAGCGGCGGTCGTGGTGAGTCGCAAGAACTGGGACATCAAGTTCGATTCCGGCAAGGCGACGTTCGGCGCGGCCGCGGAGGATCAGCTCAAGAAGCTCCTCAACGATCTGGTGATCGCCAGCGGCACCACCGTCGAGATTCATGGCCACACGGACAACCAGGGCAACGCGGACGCCAACATGAAGCTGTCCGAGGAGCGCGCGTTCGCGGTCAAGGCGTGGCTCGAGAAGGCGGCGCCGGCGAACTTCCCCGACGGTCGGATCAAGGTGTTCGCGCACGGCCAGACGAACCCGCTGGTCGCGAACTCGACGCCGGCGGCGCAGGCCAAGAATCGTCGCGTCGAGATCGTGCTCGGAGCTAACGACACGGCGAGCCGGTGAAGACGCCGTTCAAGAACGCGTTCTTACCGAACCGGCCGATCGATCGCACGATGATGCTCGCGATCCTCGGGTTGTGGCTCGGCCTGGCGCTGCTCGCTTGGGTCGCGACGCCGTTCGCGAGCCTGCCCGGTCCGCGCGAGGTGTTCTCGGCGCTCGGCAGCCTGTGGAACTACCAGGGAATGGCGCCCGAGCTGTTCACCACCCTCAAGCTGATCTTCCACTCGCTCTTCCTCACGATCGTGATCTCGCTCGTCCTGTCGTACGCGACCGTGCTGCCGTTCTTTCGTCCGCTCGTGGAGGGCGTCTCCAAGCTGCGCTTCCTCGGTCTCACCGGGCTGGTCATCCCGTTCACGTTGATCACGGGCGGCGGATACACGCTGAAGGTGTATTTGCTCACGTTCGGGATGACGACGTACTTCGTGACGTCGATGGCTCAGGTGGTGATCGAGATCCCGCGCGAGAACTTCGATCACCTCCGTGCACTCGGGGCGGGGGAGCTCCGCGTCGTCTGGGAGGTCGTGATCCTCGGCACCGCCGACAAAGCGTTCGAGGTCCTTCGCCAGAACGTCGCGATGGGGTGGACGATGATCACGATGGTCGAGGGAATCTCCCGCGCCGAGGGCGGACTCGGTGCGATGATCTTGAACCAGGAAAAGCACTTCAAGCTTCCCGAGGTCTACGCGATCTTGCTCGTCATCCTGATCGTCGGGCTGCTGCTCGACTACAGCATCGGTGCGCTCACCCGGGTCGCATGTCCGTACGCGAACATCGAAAGGATGCGGCGCTGATGGCGGCCAACGGCGCTCTGTTCAAAGCCGAAGACATCTCGCTGCGCCTCGGCGGGAACCTCATCCTCGAGAAGCTCACGTTCGAGATCATCGATCGCGTACGCCCCGGCAAGATCACCGGCCAGATCGTCGCGTTGCTCGGCCCGTCCGGAGTCGGCAAGACCCAGCTGCTGCGGCTGATGGCGGGACTCAGCGAGGCGGACCACGGCGACGTGACGGACGTGAAGGACGGCAGGCCGCATCCGCTGCTGGCGGGTGAAGTCGGTCTCGTGTTCCAGAACTACATCTTGCTGCGCCATCGCACGGTGCTCGGGAATCTCGTGATCGCCGGCGTGATGAACGGCATGGCGCGTAGGGAGGCGCGCGACAAGGCCGCCGAGCTCCTGGCCCGATTCAACCTCGGCGATCGGGCGACCTTCTACCCGATGCAACTCTCCGGCGGTCAGCGCCAGCGGGTCGCGATCGCGCAGCAACTCGTGAGCCAGAAGCAGCTGCTCCTGATGGACGAGCCGTTCTCGGGCCTCGATCCGGCGGCGCTCGAAGAGGTGGTCAAGCTACTGGTCCAGGTTCGCGACATGGACGAGCTCAACACGCTGTTCATCGTTACCCACGACATCCGCACCGCTCTCAAGGTGGCGGACACGGTGCTGATGCTCGGTCGCGATCGCGCGCCCGATGGCCGACCATTGTCCGGGGCACGGATCAAGGAGACCATCGATCTGGTCGAGCTCGGGCTCGCCTATCGGGACGACCTCGAGACCGATCCGAAGTTTCGCGAGCTCGAGGCGCGCGTCAAAGCGCAGTTCGTCACTCTCTAAAAAGGCATGTCATGACTGTCGCGGCGCAGGTTCACGAGAACTTCAAGTTATTCACCGGCAAGCCGGACTCGTCCGGCAACATCGGTGGACTCGCGGATTCCGTGGCAGCCTGGGTCGCGGCCGAGCGGGTCGCCCCCAAGAGCATCGGCATCGAGTTTCTGGAACGATCGAAGACGCTTTTGCTGTCGGTCGGCTATCGGCGGGGCGACGAGGAGGCCTACACGATCAAGCTCAGCTCGACGAACATCAGCCGGGTCGGCGACATCGGCCCCGGTGACCTCGAGCGGATCGAGAACGGCATGGCGGCGGCCGCCGCGGCCGAGACCAACGTGATCTGTCACGAGCTCTACGTCACGGACGGCGACGAGCTGTTCATGGTCACGATGGCCCGCACGTAGCTACTTGCGCGCGGGCGGGGCGGCTGCGGGCGGGTCGGCGAGCCGCTCCATCGCGCCGAAGAACATGCGAGCGCCCTGGAGACGCGCTTCCTCGGTCGTGCACTGCGCTCGCACGCCTTCGAGGTCGCGCTTGGTCGCTTCCATCGAGGTCCGGAGCTCGTCGATCTGCTGCTGGAGCTGGTCGATCGCGCCTTGCTGGCGCGTGATCGCGGCGCGCGCTTCCTCTGCCTTGCTCGCCTCGACCGCCCGCACGACCTGGATCTTGCGCGCGGCATCGGTCAGCACATCCGCCGAGGACTTGCCCGTGGCTTTCAAGAACGCCTTGGCCGCGGCGAGCTTCGACGCCTGCGGCAACTCGTTGTCGAGCTCGTGAAGAAAGCTCTCGAGTGACTCGACCTCGTCCGTATTGGGGATACCGGCCAGGTCGTACAGTGCTTGATAGTCGACGGTGCCGGAGATCTGGGCCGGATCCGTCGATGCAGGGAGGGTTGCGGGGGTTGCCTCCGGCGCTACCTGGTAGCGGGCGATCGCCGCGTCGATCGCTTCCTGGTCGTCCGAAGCGCTCGCGCGCGGCTTGTCATCGGACACGATGAACAGGCTCTTCAACTTGTTCCACGGCACCCGTCCTTCTTATCACGCTTCGGTTGATCTTCGTTCAGCGGGCTGCCTACGATGCCAAACATGGCGAGTGGATTCTTCGGCCGTCTCGGTAACCTGTGGCGTGGTTTCGTCTCGCTGTGGATCAGCGACGTCGAGAAGAAGCACCCGGAGATCGCGTACGAGAACGCGATCAACTCGATGATCGAGAAGTACAGCTCGCTCAAGCATGCGACCGCTGCGATCATCCGTCGTCGCGAGGACATCGACGCTCGTTATCGCGTGCGGTCGGCCGAGCTCGCGCAAGTCGAGGCAGACCTCCAGACCGCGGTCGATTCGAACCAGCAAGACCTCGGTCAGGTGCTGATCCAGAAGCAGAAGCAGCTCTCCGAAGAGGTCACGAGCCTGAAGGCCGATCTCCAGACCGCCGTGGGCGATGCCGACTCCGCGAAGGCGTCGCTCGTCCAGGTCCAGGGCGAGATCAAGTCGCTGAAGGCCGAGAAGGACAACATGCTCGCGAAGATGGCCTCGGCCGAGGCGCGCATGCGGATCCAGTCGCAACTCGACGGTTTGTCGGTCGACAACGAGGTCAAAGCGCTCGACAACGTCCGCGAGCACATCAAGAACACGATCGCCGAGGCGAATCTCGGCAAGGAGCTCGGCGAGAGCGATCTCGACACCCGGCTCAAGGCGCTCCGGTCGCAGACCGGCGAAGCGACCTCGAAGAGCGAGTGGGAGCGTCTCCGTAACGCCGCCGCTGCCAAGGCCGGCCAGAAGACCATGTGATGGCAGCGCCGCTGCCCTCCTGGGCCGACGAGCTCAAGCGCCGCTATCTGAGGGGGGAGGCGAGCGTGTTCGTGTTGCACGGCAACGTGCACGACGTCGTCCTCGATGGCGACGAGCTCGCGCCAGTCGCCGACTTCATCACGCGGAGCGTATTCGAGAAGAAGGACATCGTCATCCGGTACAACCTCTCGACCGGCTGTCGGTTTGTGAAGAAGCCGGGCAAGCTGGAAAACGCCGACGTGTTCCTGCTCGAACGGTCACCCGACAAGGTGCTGCCGGCGCTCGAGAAGCTGATGTTCGCGCAGAACAATGTTGGCGTCGTGATCGAATACGCCGAGATGCTCGCGCCGGCGGGCGACGCATCATTCTCCTCGGAGAACGATCGCCTGGCCGTCGTCATGCTGCAGCGCTGGTCGCTCGCCCCGCAGCTCGAGGCCTCGGACAACATCGTGATCCTCATGAGCGAGGTCGCCGGCGAGCTCAATCCGAAGATCGTCGCGAACCCGAGGGTCGCCGCGGTGCGGATTCCGATGCCGTCGGTCGACGAGCGCAAGGCGGTGATCCGCTACGTCAACCCTGCGCTCGACCCGGCGTGGATCGATCGGCTCGCGGACATCACGGCCGGCCTGAAGTCGATCCAGATCAAGTCGATCCTCCAGCCCCATTCGAGTGACAACGACGACGACGTCGAGACTCGCTACAAGTTCATCAAGACCATCGTCGCGGACGATTCGCGCGCTCGCAAACTCGCTGCCGTCACCCAGGGGATGCCGCGCGACGAGATCGTGCACTTGATCGGGGTCGCCGCGCCGGCCGCCGTCCGCGAGGAGCCGCACGAGGAGATCCTGCGGATGATCGGCAAGCGCAAGCGCGAGGTCATCGAGCGCGAATGCTTCGGCCTGATCGAGTTCGTCGAGCCCAGGTTCGACTTCTCGGTCGTCGGCGGGATCGACGAGGTCAAGAAGGAGCTCTCGGCGGTCGCACGCAACATCCGCGAGGGTCGCACCGCTCGGGTCCCGATGGGCATGCTGTTCACCGGCCCGATGGGAACCGGAAAGACGTTCGTCGCCGAGGCGTTCGTCAAGGAATCCGGGCTCACGGGGATCAAGCTCAAGAACTTTCGCTCGAAGTGGGTCGGATCCACGGAGTCGAACCTCGAGCGCATCCTCGGGGTCGTCCAGGGCATCGGCAACGTGATCGTGATCCTCGACGAGGCCGATCGCTCGTTCGGATCGGGTGGCGACGACGACGGCGGCGATGGCGGCACCGGCTCTCGCGTGGTGGCGCGGCTCAAGGAGTTCATGAGCGACACCGCGAATCGCGGGCGCGTCCTGTTCATCCTGATGACGAACCGTCCGGACAAGCTCGACATCGACATCAAACGGGCCGGACGGCTCGATCGCAAGATCCCGTTCCTCTACCCGCAGACCGTCGAGGAGGTCGAGCAGATCTTCGCGGCGCAGATCAAGCGACACGAGCTGGCGACCTCGATCGAGTTCCCGCGCGACCGTGCCGAGGTCTCCGCGAAGATCATCGGCTATTCGAATGCCGACTTCGAGGCGATCTGCTTGCTCGCGAATGACTACGCCGCGGACGACACGGGCAAAGAAGGCACGATCACGGTCGAGCACTTCCAGCGGGCGGTCCAGGACTATCTGCCTTCGCGAGACCTCGACATGCTCGAGTACATGGAGCTGCTTGCCGTGTTCGAAGCCTCGAACCGCCGCATGCTCCCCGACAAATATGCACGACTCTCGGTCGACCAGCTCCAGAAGCGCCTGGCCGAGCTCAAGTTGATTTGTGGCAACAGGAGATGACGATGACTGACGAGTTCTTTCCCGAGATCGAGATTCGCGATGACCAGGCCGAGGTGATCGCCCGCGGCCTCTACGCAGTCGCCAAGGCCGATGGCAACGTCCACGAGCGCGAGAGCGCGATGATCATGGAGTTCTTCAACGCGACGACCGACCACGCGTCGCACATGGCCGCGCTCGAGCGGCAGCCCAAGCTCGAGCCGGCGCACCTCGCGGCGATCCTCGGAACCAAAGAGCTCCGGCAGTTGTTCGTGAAGACCGCGCTACTTCTCGCCTACGTCGATGGCGACTGCGCTGCAAACGAGAAGCTGCAGATCACCGACTACGCGAAGGCGTGCGAGTTGGATGAAGCCGCGGTGGCAAACCTCGAAGCCGCCGTGAAGGATTATCTGGTCGGCCACCTCTCGCACCTGCAGAACATTCAGGGCGTCGCGGACGTCGCCAAAGAGCTCAAGCGCTAGGTGGGCGCCGGGCCACGAGGTCGGGTGATCGCCACGGTCAAGCAACGTGCGCATCCCGATGCGAAGTGCTTCGCGGTCGGCAGGCTCGGCCAAGATCAGGTGCCGACTACGCGCGCCGGATCGGGCGCAGTACGACCGAGGTCGTGCGCATGTTCCCGTCGCTCGTCACCTAGGTAGGTAGGGTCGCGCGTTCGCGGGTCGCGCCGTGCGCGGCATATCGCCGCAGCCCACGGTCACGTGCTCGAACCACCGCGAGTTCGATACGATGAATCGGGTGACCCTGCCGATCGCATCGACGGCGACGTTGTGCTTCGTGGTGCTCGTCGCGTGTTCGGGCTCCGACGACGTTCCGACCCGACCGGAGCCGCTCGCCGCGCTCCCCCTCCCCGCGCCCGCGAACACCGACCGCTTCGTCGATTCGCCGGTGTGCGGCCAGTGCCACCTCGTCGGCGACACCGCGACCGCGTTGCACGACGCGACGGGCGCGAACGTCTCGCCGGTGCTGCTGTGGCGCTCGTCGATGATGGCCCTCGCCGCGCGCGATCCGTATTACCTCGCGAGCTTCGCGGAGGAGGCCGCGGGCGGGAAGCCCGGCGTGGAGGCGCTGTGCACGCGGTGCCACTCGCCGGCGGGCTCCGAGGAGCGAGACACCGTGGGCCAGCACCTCGGGTTCGCGGATCTCACGACCGGCGACGACCCGGCCTCGCGCCTCGCGAGAGATGGCGTCACGTGCACCGCCTGCCATCAGATCGATCCGACGAACCTCGGCGACGAGCAGTCGTTCAGCGGCGGCTTCACGATCGGGTTCGGCCGCAAGATCTACGGGCCCTACCTCGATCCGCGGACCTCGCCGATGATGTTGATCGTGAACTACACGCCAACCGGTGGCGCGCACATCACGAAGTCCGAGCTGTGCGCCACGTGCCACACGGTGATCATCCCAACCACCAATGGCTCGATCACCGAGCAAGGGACCTACCTCGAATGGCGGTCGTCGAGCTTTCGCGCGATGAACCAACAGTGCCAGACGTGTCACGTCCCGACGATCGACGCCACCGGCGCGACGATCATGACGCGAGCCGCGGGTTCGCCCGCGGATCTGAACCCGCGTTCGCCGATCGGCAAGCACGTGTTCGTCGGCGGCAACTCGTACGTGCTGTCGCTGATCGCGGATGGCCTCGAGTGGTCGGGCGCCGGGCTCTCGGCCGACGAGCTCGCCGCGTCGGTCGCGCGCGATCAGCTCCACCTCACGACCGCGGCACACATCACGATCGGTTCGATCACGCGCACGGGAGACGCGGTGTCGTTCCCGGTCCACGTCCAGAACCTGACGGGGCACAAGCTCCCCACCGGCTATCCCTCGCGCAGGATGTGGATCCACCTCACCGTCACGGCCGGTGGAGCGACCGTGTTCGAGTCGGGTGGCGTAGACGCGACCGGTGCGCTCGTCGACGCCGCCGGCACGGTGCTGCCCGCGCAGCCGCATCGCGATACCGTCGCGAGCTCCGACGAGGTCCAGGTCTGGGAGGCCGCGTTCGTCGATCGCCTGGGCCAGCCCACGCACCGCACGACCGAGGCCGCGCACTACAGCAAGGACGATCGGATCCTGCCGGCGGGGTTCGCCCCATCGCCGACCGACGCGACCCGGATCTCGCCGGTCGGCGTGATCGCGGACCCGACCTTCGTCCCCGGCAGCGACGACGTGACCTATACGCTCGCAGGCATCCCCGCCGGCGCGACCATCACCGCCACGTTGGCGTTCCAGGTGCTACGGCCGGAGCTCGTCGAAGCGGTCGAGGCCTCGAGCACGCCGGCCGGTAGCCGGTTCGTCGATCTCGCGCGTGCGCGTCCCGATCTACCGGTGGTGATGGCCGAGGTCAGCGCGCTGGCGCCCTGACCGTTACGCGGCGAACGCGATCATGGCCGCGACGATGATCCGTCGAAACGTGTTCGGCACCCTCGCGGGCACTGCGCGCTGGCCATCGAATGACCTCCGATCTGGTCACGGTCGAGGCCGTCACCGCGATTCGCATGGCGACCGCAAACGTTGCGCCTGGTCAGATCACCTCACATGCTCAATACTCCTCAGTACGGTGCCGGAGAACGATTCAGCGCTCGTATATCGATCCGTCATCGCTGCGATGACCGAGGGCGTCGTGATCCAGGACGCTGGCGTGACCATCATCGAGTGCAATGCGGCGGCGGAGGAGATTCTCGGCATCACGCGCGATCAGATGGCCGGCCGGACGTCGCTCGATCCCCGCTGGCGCGCGGTTCACGACGATGGCACCGCCGCGCGATGATCGCGGTGAATGACCGGTTGTTGCGTGCGAACGTGCAGCAAGTGCAGGCGAGCAAGCGTGGGTCGACTGGGCGTTCATCGGCAAGCTCGCGGTTCCCGGCGTCGACGAGCAGGACGCGCGCCATCGCTGGTTCGTAGACGAGATCTACCGACTCGGATATATATGCCCTCATGAAGTGGTTGGGGTTGGTGCTGGTAGCTGGATGCTCGAGCTCGTCCCACGGGCTCGCAGACGCGGCGCAACAGACTGGAGATTCGGCGATCGATGCGGCGCCGGATGCATCGCCGGATGCGAGACCCGATGCATCGCCGGATGCTGCGGTCTCGACCTCTCCGCGCTGCACGACGACGCCGTCGATCTTGCTCGACACGTCGCCGCGCGTGATCGGCAATATGGCGCTTGCCGGTAACACCCTGTACGTCGGCGCATATCAGGTCACCAACTCGACCGTCAGCGACAACGCGATGATCGCGATCGACTTGACCACCGGCGTGGCCGCCGCGTCGGTCGCTCAGGTCTCCCAGGTCCAGCTCTGGTCCGCTCTCGGCAACATCTACATGAGCGAGTACCGCGACGACGGGACGATCTGGCAGATCCATCCCGGGAGCGCGCCGGTCGCGCTCGTCGAGCATCTCGCGACGCCGACCGTCGTCACGGCGGATAGCGACTACGTCTACTGGGCGACGACGGGGAACACCGTGCAGCGCCGACTGATCGCCGGTGGTCCGATCGAGACGGTGATGTCGTGCACCAGTGCGTCGCGCTTGATCATCGACGACACCGACATCTATTGTGCCGAGGGCTTCCAGGGCTACGTCATGCGCGCGCTGAAGGACGGCAGCAGCATCCCTGACGAGATCACGACGATGATCACGAACTATCCGATCGTCTCGATGATCAAGGATGGCGCGGCGCTGTACTACGCGAATCTCGATCCAATGCCGGATCTCATGCAGATCGACCCGCTGACGAGCTCGGCGTCGCCCTTCTACAAGTCGCCGATGCCGGGTCGCTATACCGGCCTGGCCGCGACGAGCGACTACTTTTACATCAGCAATCCGTATGGCGGCGGGTTGCAGCGAATTCAGCGATCGATGCCCGCGGTCGAGACGATCGTGACGGATATCGGGATCTATTACGACCCGGTGATCTGGAACCAACACCTCTACTACGAGACCCAGAATCCGCAGCTCGCCGGCGAGCGATATGTGATGCAATGCGTGGACTGATCGTCTTCGGGCTCGTCGCGTGTCACAGCCCATCGCGCACGATGCCGAGCGATGAGCACGCTCGTGCCGAGCCGGCCGACCTGATGGAGCGAAACGTCCTGACGATTCCCGCGGCGATGTCGTTCCGCGAGATCCAGCATTTGTTCGTCGTGGCAGGCTGTCACGGCGCTCCCGTCGTCGACGACGCCGGCACCGTCATCGGTCTGGGTCGAGCCGGATGCTTCGGCGCTCGAGATCGCGCAGCTCATGCAGCGCGAAGGTATCCATCGCGTACTCGTGCGCCAAGATGGGAAGCTCGTGGGCATCTTGTCAGTGTTCGATCTGTGTCGCGCGGTCCGCGAGTGAGCCGTGTGGAGCACGCCGCCGCCGCTTTCAGCGGTGCGGCAACGGCGAGCCAACAGCGCGAGCGGCTACTCGCACGCTCCGGCGCTCGCGCATCCAGAGCAGTTCGGGTTCGTCGGGCGCCTGGCCAAGCCGTTCACGCTCGACGAGCTATCCGCCGTCATGATGCGTGCGCTCGGATCATCATGATCCGCCGCTCGAAGGTCAGGCGACGTCGTCGAGTAGATCCTGCGCGGACAGCTCGGGCGCGGCGCGGCCGTGCTCGAACTCGAGCAAGCCGTACTGCTCGTAGTACGGGCGGACGCGATCACCGAGCAGGCCGATGCGCTTGAGGTTCGGGCTGATGCGCTTGAACATCGTCTGCCGGAACATCTGCATCATCTCGGACCGGTTGACGGTCTCGTCCCACTCCTTGCGCGTCATCGCGTGGGCGTAGAACTCGTCGTAGAACTCGTGGTCAAGGACGGCACGATCTCGACGGCGATGGACGGCTTCACCCACACCGACACGTTCAAGTCCGGCACTGACAAGGACGGCCCGTGGTTCGAGATCGGAGCAGGCCGGCACTATCCGCTGGAGGTCGTGCCGGCGAAGACGATCGTCGGGAAGTGGAAGAGCCCGTCGGGGAGGTACGTGTTCCGCGCCGACGGCACCTTCGAGAGCGGCAACGTGATCGTCAACTCCGAGGTGACGGTCGCGGCGGGCAATCGGGGCACGTGGCAGGCCGATGGCTACCTGCTCGCGATCCGACCGAGCCAGGGCGCCGCGTGGATCACGTCCGTGGGCCGCACCGGAAAGTTCCTTACGGGGTCCTCATGCAGCTCAAGCTCGACCAGTCGCTCGGCATCCACCACTTCCACGTGATCGCCGTGCACGCGCACGTCGCGATCGTCGGCGTCGTGCTCCTGACGATCGTCGGGGTCGCCCATCGCCTGTTCCCGATGTTCCTGCTCTCGCACGGCGCGGACGAGCGACCCGCGTGGATCGCGCTCGTGCTGCGTTCTCCGGTACCGTGCTGCTCGCGGTGCCGACGGGAGGTGTGCCGGTGGACGAGGTCGGCGGCGCCCTCGCCGGCGGAGGCGTGATCGCGTTCGCGGTGCAGGCGGTGCTGTTTTTTCGCGCGCGCAAGCGCCGCGCGCTCGATGCCGGGATGCGGCTCGCCGGCGCCGGCATCATCGGGTTGCTCGCGGCGATGGTGATCGCGCCGTTCGCGTTCTCGCGCGGGCTCTCCGATCTGCACCTGCTCGTCACGTACTTCTGGGTGCTGCTCGGCGCGATCTCGCTGTTCGTCGCCGGCCAGTACTACAAGATCATCCCGTTCCTCGTCTGGTACCACCGGTTCGGGCCGCTCGTCGGGCTCCGCAAGGTGCCCAAGGTCGCGGAGCTGTTCTCGCAGCGCGCCGCCAACCTCGATGCGCTGGTGCTCGTCACCGGTTATGTCGGCCTCGCGTTCGCGATCGCGTTCGGTTCGGTCGCGCTGGCGCGAGGCTTCGCGGTGGTGTTCGCGATCGGGGTGCTGGTCGAGGCGGTCGCGATGGTTCGTCTTGCCCGCAGGAGGCCCGCATGAGTGACACAGATCAAGCAACGCTAGAGCTCGTCCAGGAAGCCCTCGAGACCGTGATCGATCCGGAGATCGGACTCGACATCGTGACGCTCGGGCTGGTCTACGAGCTCGCGGTTCACGATGGCGCCGTCGACGTCACGTTCACCCTGACCACCCGCGGCTGCCCGATGGAAGCCACGATTCGTGGTGGCATCCTCAACGCGCTGGGTAGCGTACCCGGCGTCACCGAGGTGAACCCGCACCTGGTGTGGGAGCCGCGCTGGCACCCGGGCCTCGTCCGGGAGGGTGCGCTGTGAGCCGCGCCGGCACCGCTGCGCCACCTGCGCGCATCCAGATCGGCGATCGCGTCGGTGCGGTGCTCGCGCGCGACGCGCGGTTGCTCGAGGTGTTCGTCGCCGCGTCGCCGGCGTTCGAGAAGCTGCGCAGCGCGGCGATGCGCAAGACCATGGCCAGGCTCGTGACGATCGAGCAGGCGGCACGGATCGCCGGGATCGAGGCGGGCGAGCTCGTCGAGCGGCTCAATCGGGCGCTCTCCGATCCCTCCACCGATCACGGCGCCGAGCCCACCGAGCCCACCGCGCTGCCCACCGTGACGGCGCCGATCTTGCCGCCGATCCCCGAGGCGCTGACTCGCCTGCCGAGCGAGCGCCTCGTCGAGTGCGATGTTCGCGAGGACCTGCGCGCCGGCATCGAGCCGTTCAAGCGCATCTTCGAGGCGGCACGAACGCTGCCCGCCGGGAGCGCGCTGCGGGTCCGCGCGACGTTCGAGCCAGCACCGCTCTACGCCGTGCTGGCCCGCCAGGGCCTGGCGCACGCGACCGAGCAGCTCGCGGCGGAGGACTGGCGCGTGTGGTTCTACCGCGATGAAGCCCCGGCGACCGCGCCGGCACCCGCACCGGCACCGGCCCCCGTGACCGACGGCGATGGCGACATGATCGTCCTGGATGTTCGAGGCCTCGAACCGCCCGAGCCGATGGTCCGCACGCTCGAGGCGCTCGCCGAGATGCCGCGCGGCAAGACCCTGGTCCAGCTCAACGTCCGCGTCCCGCAATACCTGCTGCCGAAGCTCTCCGAGCGCGGCTTTGTCTACGACATCCGCGAACAGGGCCCTGACCTCGTTCGCCTGTTCATCCGTCACCGTCCGTCACCGTCAACCCTGAAGGAGTCCTGAGCATGTCTGCTATCGAGCTCGATATCCGAATCGTCCCGCCTCGCGAGAAGCACCCGGCCATCTTCCGCACCTTCGACGCGCTCGCGCCCGGCGAGAACTTCACGCTGATCAACGACCATGATCCGGCGCCGCTGCGCCATCAGTTCGCCGCGAGTCGCGCCGACCAGTTCGAATGGTCCTACCTCGAGCAAGGTCCGGTGGTCTGGCGCGTGAGCATCGGGCGGCGCGCCTGACATGCTCGCGTTGAGCAGCGACGCCGCACCCGCGCTCTCGCTCGAGGCCGTCGAGGATGCGTGCCGCGCTCGCGGGCTCGACGGCCAGGAGCTCGTCCTGGCGCCCGGCCAGGACCTCGAACCGCTCGTCCAGCGGATCCACGCCGCGCACGCCCGCGTGGTGGCGCTCCGCGTGGCGCACCTCGACGAGCACGAGGCCGGCGCGCTCGCGCGAGCCTCGAGCGCGCTCGCGGCGCCGGTGTCGGTCGCCGCCGAGGGCGTCGAGCCGGCGCTGCTCGATCGCGTCGTCCCGGCGTTCGAGCATGCCGGCGGGCGGCTGCTGCTCGGCCATCGCACCGATCTCGACGAGGCGCTCGCGACCGTCGCCACGATCCGCGCCTACGACGCAGCGGCGCTCGGCGTGGCGTGGGAGCTCGAGCCTTCCGTCGCGAGCCTCGAGGCCGCGAGTGCCGTGTTGCTCGCGACTTGCGAGCACCTCGCGCTGGTCCGCCTCCACGGGGGCGGTCCGGAGCAGCGCGATCAAGACGGTCGTGGGATCGGGCCGTTGCTCGGCGAGC
>JBDUAS010000156.1:0-16334 GCA_040004535.1 Deltaproteobacteria bacterium | reverse complement strand
AGCCGCCGGCGACGTCGAACGGCCAGTGCACACCGAGGTAGATCCGCGACAACCCGATCGATGCGATCAGCAGCACCGCGAGCGCGATGATCTCGCGTCTGATCTCGGGATACAGCGCGATCAACACCGCCGCGATCACACCCCACACGCCCATCGCCGACATCGAGTGGCCGCTCGGGAAGCTATAGTCGTGAGGCAGCGCGATCTTGTCGAACAGCGTGGGCCGCGCACGCTCGAACATCACCTTCAAGAGCTGGTCGACGCCGATCACGAAGATCGCGTCGACGATCAACACGACCGCCGCGATCCGATGGTGACGAAATGCCGCGAGCGTGGCGACCAAGATGATCGTCGGCATCAGGAACACGTTCGAGCCGATGAACGACGCGGTCTTCGCCCACACGTCGCCGATCGGCGAGTCCAGGTGGTGGTGGATGAACATCTCGATCGCCGCGTCCGCCTTGTCGAACGCGGGAAGCTCGAGCGAGCGCGCGATCGCGAGGAAGCCCGCGCTCGCGACGACGGCGACCAACATCAAGACGAACGTGCGGAGCGTGACCGCTTTCAGCCAGCGCTTGAGCTTGAGCTCGAGCGCGACCTTCACGGCTCGGCCCTCGTCAGACCGACCACCTTGAACCCCTTCGTCCCGAGGTCATAGGTATGAACGAGCAGCGGTCCGGCGGCGGTGCCGTCGCGGACCTCGAACATCGTCGGCGTCGCATTGCCGCTCCCCGCGTGCGGCTTCCAGCACACGAGGCCGTTCGCCGAGAGCTCCGCGGTAACCGGCGTCCGCTCGTGACCCTCGTGTTGCACGATCGTGTAGCGGAACGTCGCCTCGGGCGCGATCCCGCGCAGCCGCGCGAAGTCGATCGCGCAGATTCGATCATTCTCGATGTGGACGTCGCCGAGCGGCGACAGCTTCGACAGGTAGCGAGCGAGGATCCGGCGCTGGCGTTCGATCAGCACGCTCGTCAGGTAGTTGACGTCGACCGGCCGACTCCACCTGCCGAGCTCGACGAGCTTGCGAACGTCGTCGGGCCCGAACTTCGCGATCTTGCGCGCCATCCAAGCCGCATCGCGCTCGGTCATCCGCACGAACGCGGGGTTTGGATAGAACGGTACCCACCCGGCCGGATCGAAGTCGCGGGTCGAGTAATACGCGAACTTCTCCTCGCCCTTCTCGTAGTGCGCGCGATCCCATGGCTCCTCGACGGCACCGAAAGTGACCAGCGCGAGCGCGATGTCTCCGGCCGAGAACTCGTACGTGTGGCCGAGCCGGCGCGACATCTCGTCGATGCCGACCTCGCCGCCCATCGTATCGCTCGTATCGATGATGTAGTGCCGGACGTAGCCGGGCGACGACTTCTTGTTCTTCTCGTCGACCGAGAACCACACGTCCATCGAGTTCTGTTCGCGCGCGTCCCAGTGATCGAGCCACGCGGACAGGATCCGGTTCGCGCGCAGCTCGCGGCGATCCGCATGGTCGATCACGTCGTTCGGATCGTCCTTGCGGACCCCGATATAGCGAAACGGCCCGAGCGACAGGCCCGGCAGCCATTTCGAGGCCTGAAGGCGGACCATGCCGTGGGGGAGCTGGGTGCTCGACTCCAGCACCTTGTCGAGCGCGGCCTCGTCGAACGGATGGCTGATGCCTTCGTTGTCGGTGACCGTCAGGCCTTCGGTGAGCTTCAACATCGACTTCTTGACGACGACGACTTGCTCGCAGGTCGTGTTGAAGCCGATCGCGTCGTAGATCGCCGCGCCGATCACGCTCGCGGCGCTCGCGCGATCCGGCTTGCCGGTGTCGTCGGCCTTGAGCATGTACTTGCCCTTGCCGGGAATCTTGACGCGGAAGCCGAGCGTGGACCCGTTGTCCTTGCCGTGATCGATCACCCACTCGCCGTCCTTCACCTGATCGGGTGCAGGCAGCATGTCTTCGGGCTTGCACGCGCCGGCGCCGCCGTCGTCGTGCGCGGCGACGTTGTCGTTGTTCGTGAACCAGGCCGAGTCGGGGACCTCGTCCATGCTGTTCACGTTGCGCGCCTCGCCGGTCGTCTGAAGCGACAGGCCGCGCGACCACCGAGCGAACGTCAGGTTATCGAGCTGATCCCAGATGAACGGCGAGACGTACTCCGCCGGCGCGCAGTTCTGGTGAGTCTCGTTCTTTTTGTCGGCGTCGGGCCGACACGCGACCGAGACCGGATGCGTGTCGCTATCGACGACAAACGGATCTCGCAACGGGAACGGCCGCGGCGTCGCCGCGCAACCGCAGATCAGTGCGAAGAGGAGCGCTCTCATCCCTAAAATCCTTGCCGGGAGCCAAAGGCAAACCGGAATGACTTGATGCCCGCGCCTTGGTCGAGGGTTTCGGTGCCGACGCCGATCAGGACCTCGAAGCCCTGATCGCGCGCGGACGCGGTCGTGAATCCAATGTCGTACGACATGCGCAGGTCTCCCGGGCGCAGTCCGCTCAGGTGCTCGCCGAACGCGTTACCCATCGTGAACCGGGTCTGCGCATCGAGGCCGAGCCACACCGGCCAGCGATAGCCGATCTGGGCAGCGGCGGTGCTTCGGCCGGTCATCCAGCCGGGCAAGAAGCCGGGCATCAGGTCGCCGGCGAGCACCTGATACTCGGTGAACGGGATCAACGTCCCCTGAAGCTGATCGACGAAGCCCAGCGCGAGCTGCATCTTCAGGACGCGCTGGTGGCCGGTCAGATCGACGGCCTCGCCGATCTCACCGCCGTACTGGTGCCACGACCGCGTCTCGTGGAGATCGAAGCTCGGCCTCCAGTAGCCGTGGAAGTACGCGCCGCTGCCGGGCGCAGGCTTGGGCTCCCGCGAATCGATCTGGAGATCGACCCCACCGAACGCGGTGACATAGGTCTCGCCGAAACCGGGCGGCTGCGCGTAGACCCCGTCCGCGACCTGCTGCGAGACCGACGGGTTGCTGCAACACGTGCCGTCGTTGAAGCTGAACCGGTGGATGCCGCCGTACGCGTGGATGAACGACTCCCTCGCGATCGTGTGCTTGTAGCTCGCGGACGACTCGATCCGCTCGAGGCCGTAGCGCGAGAGCGTGTTGTCGTTCGCCTCCGAGCCGATGCCGAAGAACAGGTTGTCCTCCGAACGCTTGAAATCGAACCTGACCTGAAACGTATTGTCCTTATCCATGTCGTAGCGATCGGCGGCGGTCGCCGCGATCCATTGAGGCCCCCACGTGGCGACGTGAAGACGGAGCGTGTTGTCCTTCGCGGCGAAGTCGTTGCCGGCGTAGTAGACGCCGACACTCGGCAGCAGACCGAAGTCAAACAGGAACGTCGGGTAGATGACGTTGTTGTTCTGGGGCCCGAACGTGAACACCGATTCGACCGTGTCGGCCCAGTGGTCGCGCTCCGCGCGCGTGACGAACGCGCCGATCGGGCGCCTCAGCACGTATTCGTTGACGGCGTAGAACGGAAACAGCACCACCCGCGGGATCCATAAAACCCAGGATCCACTGTCCGTATCGGGGTTACCGCGACCGTCGTAGTCGGGTACTTCCCTTTGGGGATCGGCGTGGGCGATGGCGCCACAGGTGGTCGCGATCATGAAGGCTATGATTAAGAGGCGGGCCAGAATGAGGGGGCATGCTGCAAGCGCTTCGCCAAGAATTCCCTACGAGCTGTGGAGTCTCGGTCCACTCAGGCGTGCGGATCCGCCACAACTCGCCTGCGCACGGCTACGCAACAGTGCGCAGCAGCGCGCCCGTAGCTGGCATCGGAATTTGCATGATGGGATTTCGATGACGAGATTCGCTTTGCTGTTCCTGTTGCTCGGGTCGACGATTGCCTTCGCCGATCCCTCTCCCTCATCCCCCTCATCCAATGAAGGCGCGGATCCGACCACGGCTGGCACCGGCTCCGGGGCTGGCTCGGGAGCGCCGATCGCCGCGCCCGCGTCGGATGCGCCCCCGGCGCAGGTCGAGCAGGCCCAGGAGGTCGCCGACAGGGCCAAGCTCACACCGATCATTCCGAGCCCGGGCAACCCGACCAAGCCGGCGTTCCAGCTCTACGCGGAGATCGACGTGCCGATCCTCGCGGTCGGGACCGTGTTCGCGCTCGCTCGCTTGGAGAAGACCTCGCTGAATCAGAAGGCGTTCTGCGCACCCCTGTGCATCGACACGACCGCAGAGGGTGGCGCCCCTCTCAATGCGATCGACCGCCTCGTGAAGGGCCGCTACAGCGCGAGCTGGTCGACCGCCTCGGACTTCGAGCTCTATGGCCTCGGCGTCGGAACCGCCGCGCTCCTCCTGTCGGACGAAGGCCTCCTCAACTCGTTGAACGACGCGGTCGTGATCGGCGAGGCAACCCTCTCGGCAACCGCCGTCTCGAACATCATGACGCTCACGGCAGGCCGCCCGCGGCCCTTCTTGTACGGCACGGTCGCTCCAGAGTCCGTGCGCAATAGCGCGGACGCCGGCCTGTCGTTCCTGTCGAGCCACACGTCGGAGGCGTTCGCGATGACGTTGGCGCTGTACGTCGCGGAGAGGCGTCTCCATCCGCACGGGCCTCGCGCGAAGTACATCCTCGCCGGTGGGCTCGCGCTGTCGTCGATGATCGCGGTGTCGCGCGTGATGGCCGGCTATCACTTCATCACCGACGTTGTCGGTGGCGCAGTCGTCGGCTCTGCGCTCGGCGTGTTGATCGGGTCGGTCCACGGCTCGCCCGTGCAAGTCGTGCCGGTCGTCAACCATGACGACCACACCGGAGCGACGGCGGCGACGCTCGGCATTCAGGGAACCTTCTAAGACCTTTTCCGACGAGAATTGCCAATTGCACACCGTGCTGAAGCGCCTCACAGTGACAACCTATGAGGCGCTTCCTGGTGAGCAACGCCGCCGTAATGGCCGCCGTGTTGGGTGCTGCCGCATGCAGCCCTAACGATTCGGGCAGCACGTTCGTGACGTGCGACAAGCTCGCGCCCGCACCGGCGGTATCGCCGGCCGGATGGCAGGGCACCGTGTTCACCATCGCGATGGAGAACCACAGCCGCCATCAGATCTACGGCAACAAGGACGCGCCGTTCATCAATCGCCTCGCGAAGACCGCCGCGCTCGCGAACGGCTATCACGATCCGTACGTCCACCCGAGCGAGGCCAACTATCTGTGGATGGTCTCGGGCGAGAACTTCGGCGTCCTCGACGACGATGACCCGAAGGCGCATCACTTCGATTCGAAGTCGCACATGGCGGACCAGCTCGAGCTGGGCGGCCAGACCTGGAAGTCGTATCAGGAGTCGATGGGCGAGCCGTGCGGCCTGACCTCTCACGGTCGCTACGCGGCGAAGCACAACCCGTTCGTGTTCTTCGATGACGTCAACGGCTGGGACGGCAATCAGTTCGCGCGCTCGCAGCGCTGCATCGACCACGTCGTCGACTACACGCAGCTCGACAAGGACATCGCTGCCAACAAGCTGCCGCGCTACGCGTTCATCACGCCGAACCTCGACGACGACATGCACGACGGTTCGATCGAAGAAGGCGACGCATGGCTCGCTCACGAGATCCCGAAGATCATGGCGACCGAGGCGTACAAGAACGGCGGCGCGATCTTCCTGCTGTGGGACGAAGGTGGCGGCACGCCCGCGAACGACGATCCGCCGTTCATGGTGATCTCGCCGAACGCGAAGGCTGGCTTCATCTCGAACGTCGACTACGACACCAGCTCGTACGTGAAGACGGTCGAGTCGATGATGGGCCTTGGCTCGTTGCCGTGCGACCTCGAAGCGTCGACGGTCAACACGATGGCCGATCTGTTCACGCTCTCGCTGAGCGGTTCTGCGAAGGTCGCGCCCACCGCGGAGCTCGCGAGCCAGTAGTGCTCCGCGCGGCCGCCATGCTCGGGGCGACTGGGCTATTCGGCGCGGCGTGCGCGCAGCCGGTGCCGCCAGCCGCGGCCGCGAGCCCGGCCACGCTCGGCAAGCTCGCGTTCGCCGATCCGAGCCTGTCCGAGCCCGCGGGTCAGGCCTGCGCCGATTGCCACGCCGCGACCTCCTCGTTCCGCGATCCGGAAGCGGATCACTCGACGTCCATGGGCGTGGTCGCCGGCCGGTTCGGCTCGCGGAACTCGCCGTCCGCGATGTACGCCGCGCAGGTCCCTCCTCTGCACTTCGATGCGATCGAGCACCAGCTCGCCGGCGGCCTGTTCTGGGACGGCCGTGCCGACACGCTCGAGGACCAAGCTTCGGGTCCCCTGATGAACCCGCTCGAGATGAACAACGCCGACAGAGCGAGCGTCGTCGAGAAGCTGCGGTTCGCCGACTACGCCGACGCGTTCCGCGCCACGTTCGGCGATGACGCGCTCGACGACGTCGACACCGCGTATGGCCACCTGACGACCGCACTCGCCGCGTACGAGCGCACGCCACAGTTCTCGCCGTTCTCGGCGAAGTACGATCACTACCTCGCCGGCACCGTCGCGCTGACCGCCTCCGAACAGCGCGGCCTCGAGATCTTCGAGGATCCCGCGCGCGGCAACTGCGCGTCGTGTCACCCGAGCCGGCCCGGTGGCGATGGCGCGCCGCCGATGTTCACGAACTTTGGCTACGCGAACCTCGGCGTGCCGCGCTACGCGAACAACCTCTTCTTCGTCCAACCCGCGACGTTCAACCCCGACGGTGCCGCATATCGCGACCGCGGACTCGGCCGTACGACGGCGGACGCGACCCAGGACGGCAAGTTCCGCACGCCGACGCTCCGCAACATCGCGCGCACGGCGCCGTACGGTCACAACGGCTACTTCAACAACCTGCACTACTTCATCGACTTCCTGAACACGCGCGACCTCGGCTCGGGCTCGGTCGGTACGTGCAGCCGGTCCGCAGCGGCGCCGAACGCAGCGTGTGCGTGGCCCGCGCCCGAGCTCGCCGGGACACTCGATCACCGCATCGGGAACTTGCACCTCCCGGAGCAAGACGTCGATGACCTGGTCGCATTCCTGGGCACGCTGACCGACGCAGCTCAGTAGCGCTTGCGCCAGAGCAGGTCGACGCCGTCGAAGTTGCGGTCGCCGGCGGTGGTCTCGAGCTCGAGCCGGCGGGTGAACCAGTACTCGAGCGTGCCTTCGGACGAGTTCTCGTCGGGCCGCGGCGACAGGTGCTGCGTGAACGAGAAGAACAGCGTGTGGGTCAGCCAGCTGCCGACGGTGATCGCGGCGCTCGATGTCGCGCTCCCAGCCTCGTACTTGAGGACGTCGAGGTCGAACGGCAGCGCCTTCTTGATGTAGCCGCCGATCTGGTTCGCCACGATCGAGCTACCGAGGCTCGCCGCCTTGTCGCGCGCGCTGCCGCTCGATGGGTCGCCGTTCGGTTCGCCGCCGAGCAAGAACCCGAGCAGCTGCTCCTGCGAGTAGCTGCCGTTATCCGAGCTGAGCTGGAGGTCGGGATGAGACAGCCGGCCGCGGACTTCGGTGATGGTCTCGACGTCGGGGAAGTCGTGGGTGAACCGCACCGACACGATCGGATCGACGGTGCCGTCGAACGTCACCGCGGCGCGCTCGATCCGATAGCGACGCCCGAACAGATCGAGATCACCACTGACCGCCTCGACCGTGCCGACGACGCCGACCGTGTGCGCGTCCGTGGTGATGTCGAGCTTGCCACGCAGCGTGGTGCGGAACTCGTCGGACTCGACCTTGATCGGGTTCAGCTTGATATGGGCGATCAGACCCGGCGACTCGGGAGCCGGAGGGGCCTGCGGTCCCACGCCTGCTCTGCCCGTGGTCCGGGCGTCGACCGGGGCCGCCGCGTGCGGTCCCGTCGAGCCTCCGATGACGAGGTCCGACGGGGTCCCGACCGGCTTCAACGCCTCGCCCGAGAGCTTGGTGATCTTGACGAACGTCTTGTCGACGGTGACATCGGCGATCCACTTCGCGCCCTGGCGACTCATCTTGCCGGTGATCACCGAATCGATCGAAGGTTCCAGCGCGCCGATCGGCGATACGTGCTTGAGCACGGCCTTGAACGTGCCGCCGTCGAGGTCCACGCCGTTCAAGGCGATCGAGCCCTCGACCGATACGTCGCCTTTTCCGAGCCGGCCGGTGCCAGCGACTTTGATGTCCTTGTTCGTGATCGTGACATCGATGTTCGCGCGGCGCAGCGTTCCGACCGTGGGTGCGATCGGCACGCGCGCCTGATGGAGATGGAGCTCGCCGGCGACCTGCGCGGTGCGGACATCGAACCCTTTGACGTCGAGCCGCGCATCGAGCGTCCCCGACGCGGCGCTCAGCGGGTCCGGCGCGAACGCGAAGATCGGCGCCAGGTCGAACCGAGTCGCGGTCAGTTGCGCCGCGGAGCTCGCGAGCGAGTGCGGGCTGAGCGTCGCGACCAAGTTCAACGCGCCGCCCGAATCCTCTTCGCCAACCAGGGTCACCTTGCCGCCGTGGTCTCCGTAGCTCGCGTCGAGCGAGAGTCGCCGAACCGTCGGTGTAGGACGGCCGTGCAACCCCGGTCGCGATTTCAGGTCGCTCGCGAGCAGATGTGCGGCGACCACGGGCTTCGCGATCGTCCCGGTGACGTCGATCTTGCCGCTCATGGTACCGGCCGTGATCTCGTCGCGGCCGAACACCGCGAGCAACGCGGGCGCCGAGGTCTGGTCGAGCGTGATCGTCGCGGTCAACGGTGCGGTCCCGATCGCCGCCGGATCGTCGCGGAGCTGAGCGATCGTGAGCGGCAGCTTGCCAGCAACGGTGATCAGCGACACGGCACCCTTCTGGGTCTTGATATCGAACCGCGCCGTCGCGCTCGTGCCGTCGAGGTTGGCCTCGAAGTGTGCGGTGATCGGCTGCACGATCGGCGAGCCGTGCAGGTCGGTGACGTTCGCGACGACCTTGACCGTGCGGAGCGCCTCGCCGACGTCGACCGTGACGTTCGCCGTGCCGGACATCCTCGCGTGGATGCCGAACCGCTCGAGCATCGCAGGATCGATCGCGATGGTCTGGGTGCGGATGGAGGCACCGTGGACGAGCCGCACGCCGAGCTTCTGCCAGGCGACGGGGTCGGTGAGATCGGAGGGCAGCGCGAGATCGGCGCGGGCGACGACCGTGCCGATCGCTTGCGACTTGATGGTCAGCACCGGCGCGATGCGATCGCTCGCTGGCTGATCGATCGCGAGCTCCGCGTCGACCCGACCGAGCCCGCGGACTTGCGGTGCCTGGAGGTTCGCGATCTTGAAGTCGCCCTTCGCGGTCGTGGGGGTGAGCGTGAACGTGCCGTCGAGCGTGCCGCCGATCGGCGTGCTCGTCACCGTCACCGGGGTCGCCACGCCCGGATGCGTGAGGCCGAGCACGTGGCCGATGATCGGCAAGCCGGGCGGCGGCATCACGGTGCGATCGACCGTCCTAGCGGTGAGGCTCGAGATCTGCGCGAGATCGACGCCGTGTACCGCGATCGTTGCGCTGCGAATCGCGGCGCGGCCCTCGCGCTTCCACGCCGCGGCGTCGGTGAGATCGCGCGGCGCGACGAGGTCGAGCGCGATCGTCGCCTTGCCCACGCCCGTGCCCGCCGCCTGGCCGTCGATGACCACCGAGCCCGGCGCGACGCGAAGCTTCGCGGTCACGTCGATCGGTGGCTTCGTCGGATCGGCCCGGAGCGCGGTGCCCGTCAGCTCGGCGGTCCCCGAGAACCGGTTCGCAGTACGCGACACGTTCGCGTGGACATCGAGCGTGCCGCGATAGCGAGGGGAGAGCGCTTCGAGGGCGAGCTTCTCGATGTCGACCTTCGCGGTCAGGTTTCCTTCGCCACCACGCTCCAGCGTTCCGGCGAGCGCGATCCGGCCATCTCGGCTCGCAGTTGCGAAGCTCGAGAGCGCGACGTGCCGAGGGTCGATCACGACCCGCCCCGTGTCGCCAGTCCAGTCGACCCCGTTGCCCGCGCGCACGCGGTGGTGCAGCAAGTCGACCGTCACGGTGTCGCCGCGACCCGGCGGGGTGACCAGCGCCGCGAGCTCGAGCCGCCAAGGATCTTGCTTCGGCCTCGACTGCAGCTCGACCGCGATCTTGCCGTCCGCGCGATTCTTCGCCACGAGGTCGAGCTGACCGAGCTGCATCTCGCCCTTCATCACGTCGGTCAGCTTCACCGTCGCGCTGCCTCGGGGCGCGCGCGGGAGATGCGTCGCGTCGATCGCGAGCGCCAGCGACGAGGCGGATAGCTCCTGCACGCGCAACTGCTTGCCGCCGATCCGACCCTTGACCGCGAGATCAGCGCGCGGTAATAGCTCGCCACTCGCAGCAAGCTGGATGTCCAGCGTGCCGTGGACCGGTAGCTTGCCACCGCTGGCTCGTGCGGCGTCGGCGATCGTCGCGCCGAGCTTGGCGGTATCGAGGTGGATCGCCGAGCCCGCCCGCGTGATCGCGGCCTCGAGGCTCAGCTTCGCCGGCCCGGTCACCCCGAGCTTGATCGAGGCGTGCTGGCCGCTCGTCTCGAGGCTCGCGACGACCTGCGCGCGCGGAATCTGCTGATAGGCGACGTGGCCCGTGATCGTCGCGGTCGCGGTCGGTAGCTCGCCGGGGGCACCGCGAGCAACGTCGAATGTCGCGGCGATCGCACCCGACGCCGTCACCTTGCCGCGCGTGAGCGTTGCCGCGTCGACCTCGTTGGTCGAGAGCGTACCGGTGACGCGCGTGTGCTCGAGGTCGATCGACGCGTTCGACTTGATCGATGCCTCGCCGACGCTACCGGCGACCTCGATCGGGATGGCCGAGCTCGTCGCGGTCTTGGCCGAGATGCTGAGCGCGACATCACCCGGCGGCTCGAGGCGCGGCACGAGCGCGGCGACCGCGGCTCGAGGTGCACCGAGCGCGACCGTCCCCGCGAATCCGGGCAGCTTGCCGGGTAACGCCTTGACGAGCGTGAGGTTCGCGGCGGCCAGCGTCACGCCGCCGACCTTGATCGCGAGATGCGGCGCGATCGTGTGCTCGGGGTCGTCGCGCACCGCGCCGAGGATCGCGACGGGCGCCTCGCGCTCGCGCCAGGTCGCACCGAGCTGCAGCCCGGCGGTGCGCGTGCCGCTGCCGTGGAGCTGCGCGTTCGCTTCGATCACGACGTTGTCGAGGTTCACGACACCGAAGTCCGGGGAGCCCGTGTCGATCATCACGTGGCCGCGCACGACATCGATGTTCTGGAGATCGATGTTCCACGGTGATTGCTGGGGGTTCTTGATCTTGTCCTTCACCGGCTGCTTCTTCGCCGGCTTCAGCAGCTTCGTCAGCGCGAACGTGCCATCGGCGTCGCGCTTGACCGCGACATCGACGTCCTCGGCGATCACTTCGGTGAGCTTCACGTCCTTGTGGACGAGATCAAAGATCGACGCCGACACGTGCAACGTCTTGACCGTGATCGCGGGCTTACCGTCCGGGCCGTTGATCACGACGTCCTTGAAGACCAGGTCGCCGAACGGCGTGCCCTCGACGCGTCCGACCGAGCCGCCGCCCGTGAAGATGTTCGCGAGCTGCTGGTTTGCGATCCCACGGATCTCGTTGCGGCCGTAGTCGGTGTGTAGGAACACGACCACGCCGACGATCGCGAGCGCGACTAGCGCGACGAGGCCGAGCGAGATCCGCCCGGCCCAGCGCAGCACGCGCCGCCAACCGTGGACTTCGTGGTGATGATGATCCTGCGCTGCAAAGGCCGCCATGTCAGAACGCCTCTCCGAGGCTGAGGTGGAATGCGTATGGCGTGTTGGGCTCGGGGTCCATCGGGCCCTTGTGGTTCAGCCGGTAGCCGAAATCCGCGCGCACCGGTCCGACGATCGTGAACAGGCGCAGCCCGAGGCCCGCCGCCCAGTCGAGGCTGCCGAGGTTCAGCTCGGCCGGGGTATTCGTGACGTCGCCGCCGTCGAGGAAGACCACGCCCTCGAGCGGCATCTTCTTGATCTTGGTGATCGGGAACCTCGTCTCGATGCTGGTGTCGATCATGCCGGCGCCGCCGTATGGCACCGTGATCGTCGACCCGTTGACGGGGCCGGTCAGCGACGGCGCCAACATCCGCTCGGCGAAGCCGCGATTGCTCGACGCGCCACCGGCGTAGTAGCGCTCGGTCGGCGGTACGTCGCCGTAGATCGCGCCGTAGCGGGCCCGCGCCGCGAACACGACCGGTCCGAGGGGAACGTAGCCACGCAGCTCCGGCGTGACCTGCTCGTACTGGTACTGGCCGCCGGCATAGCTGCCCCCCTCGGCGAGCTGCATCTCGGCGTACAGCCCCAACCGTGGCTCGATGGGGTTATCGCGCAGATCGAGCACCAACCCCTGTCTGTAGGAGCCGAGGAGCTCGGGCCGATCGATATGGATCTGGGCCTGGAGCTCCGGCGACATCAGCACGCTCGGGCGCAGGAAGTCGTAGCGTTGGATCTGGTAGCCGACGCTCGCGATCAGGTGGGAGCCGATGATCGGGTACTTGTAGCCGAGCTGACCCTCGGGTCCGTACTCGGTGAACGCCTCGTACGCGAGGTACGTGAATCCGGCTTCGACCGATCCGATCGCGTGGGTCAGGAACAGATCCTGGCGCTCGATCTTCGCGATCGCGCGCACGCGCGGCTCGAAGCCGGTGCCGTCGCGGAGATACGCGTACGCCGGGCGGAAGTCGAGCGTCGTGGTGTCGAGTGGGAACGGCCAGCCGATGATCTGATATCCGGCTCGGCCACGGACCTCGTAGCTGATCGGATCGATGCCGAACCCGCCGCCCAACGTCACCGTGTGCGGCGCACTCTGGGACAGTGCGACGTGCATGTCGACGACCGCACTGTCGCCGGGCTCCATCCCGACCTGCACGGCGGAGAACCGGTTCATGCCGTAGATGTCGCGCTGGGTCTGCGTGACCGCGCTATTCGAATAGGTCTGGCCCGGCGCGAAGTGCAGGCGATCCTGGATCGCCTCCTTCAGATCGCCGTCGACGCCATCGATCACGACCTTGCCGAACCGGCACTTCGGACCGGGGGTGAAGGCCAGGGTGATCGTAGCGGTGTGGGTCGGCAGATCGCCGGCCACGCTCGCGTCGAGCTGCGCGTGCGCGTAGCCCGCATCCTGAACGACGCCGAGCACCTTGACCTTGGCCTCGTCGTAGGTCTTGTAGACGAATGGCGCGCCGTCGGCGAGAGGCAGCGCGGCGCGCACCCTCGCGACCGGCAGCTCGGGATCATCGGGCAAGCCCACGATCCGGACTCGCACCGTCGCGCGCGTCCCTTCGTCGATCTTGTAGATCACGGTCGTCTCATCGTTGTCGCGCTCGACCCGCGACTGGACGTCGATGCCGAAGTAGCCCTCGCGCTGATACTGGCCGCGCAAGCGATTCGCATCGTTCGTGACCTGGTACGGATCGACCGCGCGGCCCGCCTTCTCGAGCCGGTGAAGCACGAGCCCGTTTAGCAGCGCCTTGTCCCCGATCTTCTTGTTGCCCTCGAATTTCACCTCTTCGAGGTACTCCTGACCGGGTTTGCGGGGCGGCGGCCCGCTCGCGCAACCGGCGATCACCGCAATGGCGAGCGCGAGACTCGTGGAGCGCGACCTGGACACTGGTCTGCGTAGTTCCAAGATCGGTACCAGCGATAACTACGCGATTATGCGGAGCACACTGCGAGCACGCGCGCACACCGAGCTTTTTTGACGCCCTCATGCTGCTATTGACTTATGTTTAATAGCCGGTATCTTCCGAGTCATGGCCATCCTCGATGCGATCGTCGTCGGCGCGGGGTTCTCCGGACTGTGCGCGGGTATCCAGCTCCGCGAGGCGGGCTTTCACGACTTCCTCATCCTCGAGAAGGGCGAGCGTGTCGGCGGGACCTGGCGCGAGAACACGTATCCGGGCGCGGCGTGTGACGTGCCTTCGCATCTCTACTCGTACTCGTTCGCGCCGAACCCGCGGTGGTCGCGCGCCTACGGCGAGCAGGCGGAGATCCTCGCGTACCTCGAGCGGGTCGCCGACACGTTCGGGCTGCGCCCGCACCTGCGCTTCCATCACGCGGTGCTCGAGGCCACGTTCGACGAGCTCGCCGGCGTGTGGCACGTCCGCACCGATCGCGGTGACTTCACGGCGCGCGCGTTACTGCTCGGCAACGGTGCATTGCACATCCCGCAGCTCCCCGACGTGCCGGGGCTCGATCGCTTCAAAGGCGCGAAGTTTCATTCCGCGCGCTGGGACCACAACTACGACTTCAAGGGCAAGCGCGTCGCCGTGATCGGCACCGGCGCCAGCTCGATCCAGTTCGTGCCGCGGATCGCGCGCGAGGTCGAGCAGCTCCACGTGTTCCAGCGCACACCGCAGTGGATCGTGCCGAAGCGCGACCGCGAGATCGGCGCGCGCGAACGCTGGGCGCTCGAGCACGTGCCGGGAGCGCATGCGCTGCGCCGCACCGCTCTGTACTGGACGATGGAGAGCCGCGTGATCGGCTTCGCGTACGCGCCGTCGGTGCTCGCGTACGCCGAGAAGCTCGTGAAGCGGTTCATCAAGCAGCAAGTGCCCGATCCCGTCCTGCGCGCGAAGCTGACCCCGAGCTACCGACTCGGCTGCAAGCGCGTGTTGATCTCGAACGAGTACTACCCCGCGATGCAGCGGCCGAACGTCGAGCTCGTCACCGACGGGATCGCCGAGGTCAGCGCGACCGGCGTGCGCACGGTCGACGGCGTCGAGCGGCCGGTCGATGCGATCGTGTGCGGCACTGGCTTCCGCGTCAGCGAATATCTGTCCTCGATCCGGATCGTCGGCCGCGGCGGCGTCGAGCTCGACGACGCGTGGCGAACCTCACTGCGCAACTACCTCGGGATCACGGTGAGCGGGTTCCCGAACTTGTTCCTGTTGATGGGCCCGAACACCGGACTCGGTCACAACTCGATGATCTTCATGATCGAGGCGCAGGCCCGCTACGCGGTGCAAGCACTCGCGGCGATGCGGCGCGATCGGATCGCGTTCCTCGACGTCCGTCCCGAGGTCGAAGCGAAGTTCCGCGACCAGCTCGCCGAGAAGATGAAGGGCACCGTGTGGATGACCGGCTGCCAGAGCTGGTACCAGACCGCGAACGGCGAGGTCTTCCTGTGGCCCGCCGCGACCGTCGACTACTGGTGGCGCACGCGCACCGTCGCGCTCGCCGACTACGACACGCGCTCGCTCGCGGCCACGCGGCGCCAGCTCGACGCAGCGTAGACTGCGGGCATGCACATCGATGGTCGCTGCCACTGCGGCAAGGTGACGTACGTCGCCGAGATCGATCCAGCCGGCGTCAGCATCTGTCACTGCACCGACTGCCAGGTCCTGTGCGGCTCGCCGTGGCGCGCATCGGTCCAGACCGCAGCGCCGACGTTCCGGATCACCGGCACCGAGCCGTACATGGATGCTCTAGCGTACGCCGGCACGCGTCGACGAGCGCGAGCAGCGTGCTAGATGTCATCACGTGACGAGCAACGCCAGCAAGGTCGCGCTGAGCGAGGATGACCTTCGCGCGGTCGCCGGTTACGCCGCTGACTGTGCCCAGGTCGTGCTCGAGATCTACGAGCAGGCTCATCCGGGAGACTTGCGCCCGCGTGAAGCGATCGACGCCGCACGGGCGTTCGCTCGAGCCGGTGCGCGCGGGAACCCCTTGCGAGATGCGGCATGGGCGGCGCACAAGGCAGCGCGCGAGGCAAAGACACCAGCTGCCAACGAGGCTGCGCGCGCCGCGATGCTCGCCGCGTCTGCGGCGTACTTGCATCCGCTGGCGGATGCTCACCAGGTCAAGCACATCCTCGGAGCAGCGGCGCACGCTGCGAGAGCGACCGAGATCCTCGGCGGCGATGATCGCGAGGTCGCCGTCAAGCAGCTCGCGGAGGCGCGCCAGTACGCGAGCGCGGCCGTGGTCGCGGTGCTCGTGCGCTACCCGCGAGCACCGTCGGGCGGAGGCCGCGTCGGCGAGCTCCTGCGGGTCTTGGATACGGCGCTGCGCTGCTCGTGATCTAGCGGTCAGGCCGTCGCGTTCAGCGCGTCGCCGAGGACGGAGACGAGGCGGTCGAGCTCTTCCTTCGTCGAGATGAACGGAGGCGCGAGCTGGATCGTGTCGCCGCCGAAGCGGACGTAGATGCCCTTGTCGAGGCACTTCATCGCGATCTCGAACGGGCGCTTCGCGGGCTCGCCCTTGATGGCGTCGATCGTGAAGCCAGCGGCGAGGCCGAAGTTGCGGATGTCGAGCACGTGCTTCGCACCCTTTAGACCGTGGACGAGCGTTTCGAAGTGCGGCGAGAGCTCCTTGACGCGCGCGACCGCGTTGTCGGCGACGAGCAGGTCGAGCGCGGCGATGCCGGCGGCGCACGCGACCGGGTGGGCCGAGTACGTGTAGCC
>JBDUAS010000427.1:0-4842 GCA_040004535.1 Deltaproteobacteria bacterium | reverse complement strand
CGCTACGACCTCGCCGGCGAGACCAACGAGCGCGTCGATCAGTAACCGGGCGGCGTCGAGTAGCCGCGCTGCGGGAACGGATCGGCGGTATCGCGCTCGCGCAGCTCACCGCGCGTCCACACTGCGCCACGCTCGGAGTAGATCGCGAGGCCGACGACGCCGACGTTGCGGTCGCCGGAGGTCTGCGCCGCATACGAATCGGCGACGCGACCGAACCGGAACGCCGCGACGTTCGCATCAGAGGTGCGGAAGCCGTCGATCACGAGCGTGTCGTGCGGATCGACGATGTAACCGCGGCGGCCCGGGTCGGCGGGCTTGCCGTCGATCACGTCGAGGCCATCGACCGAGGCGACGATCTCGAACCGCGCGGTCGTCGCGTTGCGCACGACGATCTTGTAGCGCTCGCCGTCGTCACCGATCACGAGCGAGCGGCCGCCGGCGGCGTAGCCGGGCAGGGTGCGGCCGGTCTCGTCGACGAGTGCGACCGAGAGCGAGCCATCACCGGCGGGCACCTCGAGCGGGCGCGGGTACGCGTCGAGATACTCCGCGTGCGCGCGCACGCCGGACTCGTCGTTGTAATGGAGCAGGACTTCGGCCCACGGATCGGAGCCCGCGCGCACGAACGGCGCGAAGCTGATCGGCGCGTACACCGATTCGCCGAACGTGGTGCCGAGGCCAGGCCGCTCCGGCGAGGGTGCGCTGGTCTCGGCGATCGCGGATGGACCTTCGCCGGTCGAGATCGACGCGTGCGCCGGTGGCGCGGCCGGCGGAGCTTGATAGCTCGGTCCACCACCGTTGTAGCCGCCACCGCCGCCATATGCGGCCGTCGTCGGCATTGCCATCTGTTGCTTTGCACCGCCGCCGCCCGCGCACGCCGCGATGGCGAGCAACAGACACGACGAGACCATCCGGTGCCGAGGCACCGCTTGCGTGACGTGCATGACCGAACCTTTCTAGTGGCCGAAGTGAACGCCAAAATCGAAGAACATCGTGACGTCGGTCCGCGACGGCGTGGTCGCGGTGTCACACGGGCCACCACAGGTAGCCATCGCATCCGGTTGCGCGGGCGCTTCCGCGAGGAACGTGCGGAACGCCATGTAGTAGCCGCCGGAGTGGCGGCGGCCGGCGCGATCGCGATCGCCGCGGCCACCGAAGTCGAAGCCGAGCGCGAGCTCGACGCTCGGGCGATCGAGCACACCGCCGTGCATCCAATCGATGTGCTCGTAGCCGGCACCGAGCTCGCCCCAGAAATCACAAATCGCATTCGAGTCCGCGCCGAGGTTCGCGAACGAGTAGCGCGCGGCTGCACCGAGACGCGATGCGCGGCCGCGACGCTGCTGGGTCTCGTCGGAGCCGTCGCCGACGCGGTAGTAGTCGAACGTGCCGCCCAACGTGACATCGCCGATCCGATAGCCGAGCCCGCCGGCGGCGCCGATCGAGAACCCGTTCGCATCGCCGACGTCCGAACCGCCCAGCACCATGCCGACACGCCCATCGATCGAGTGTTGCGCGGGCTGCTCGGGCCGGCCCGGCATGTCACCGCCGGTCGCGATCACGGACTGCGCGAAAGCATTCGACGAGAGCACCGCGACGAGCGCGACAGCCAAGCGTTGCGTCATACGCATATCCAACGCGACGCGAGCTCCGTCCTTACACCCGCTCGATCAGCTCCACGGCCACAGCGACCACGTGAAGTAGCCGCCGGCGAGCACGAGCGCCGCGATCGCCCATGCACCCACCACGAGCACGGCGCGATCGGGCAGCGGGCGCTTCCACAGCTTGCACGCGATCACGCCGGCGAGTGCACCACACGCGGCACCGCCGAGCCCCCACAACACGGTGCCGAGGTAGGGCATCGCGAGCGTGCCGGCCGGAGCGCGCAGCACGACGTCATCCGTGATCGGGAGATACGTGAGGCGCGGCCAACTCCCCCAGTCCGACGCGGCGTATGCGAACGCGCCGCCGATCACCGCGCAGATCGCGATCACGTACGCGCGATGCGCACGCGGCATCACCGGACGCCGCCGGTGTGACAGCGCCGGCACGTCGTGCCCGTCAGCTTGAACGCGCGCGTTCCATCGTGACACGGCGCGCATGTCGCCTTCGCGGGCGTCGCGAGCGTGACGAGCGGGCCGACGAGCGCGGTGTGGCAGTCCTTGCACGCGGCGTTCTGATGGGCCGCGTGCGTGAAACCGAGGCGCACCGACCACGGATCCGCGATCCGCTTCGCGAGCCGTTCGGCCGCGAGGCCGAGGCGATGACAGGCGGCGCAGTTCACGAGCTGCGGTGCCGCACCACCCGACGCGGCATGGCAGCCGTTGCCGAGACACGCGGCGTGGCCGCGCGGCGAACGCAGTTGCGTCGTCGGCGTGCGCAGCGAGTGACAGCTCGTGCACGCGCCGGTGTGCTTCGCGTGATCGAGCGACGCGCCGAACTCGGTCGAATCGGGGAGCGGTCGGTCGGCGCGCAGGTGGCGCCACGGCTCGGTCGCGTTGTGGCACGCACCGCACTTCTTCGGGTGGCGAAGCCCGAAGTCCTCGGCGTGGCACTGGGTGCACGCGGAGTGGTCGGCGATGTGAACCTCGCCGGTCTTCGCATCGAGCACGTGGCATGTCGTGCAGGGCTCGCTCGCGAGCAGCGCCGCGTGCGATGCGTCGTGACGGAACCGGGTCTCGGGACGATCGACGAGGAACGCGTCGGCCGGCGCGGCGTGGCACTTCGTGCACGAAGCGGTGACCGAGAACGCCTGCTTGCCGTCGTGGCAGTGCGCGCAATCGCCGGCCGTCGGGCGCGGGAGCTCACTCGCATCCGACTCGCGGATCTTCGCGTGACACGTCGCGCAGTCCTTGCCGGCGCCGCCGCGCGCCGCATGGGTAGCGTGGGAGAAGATCGCGGTGACGGTGTTCTGCACTGCCTTGAGCTCCGGCGGCTGCGGCTTGCCGACCGCCGGCGGGTGACAGGTCTCGCACGTGGTCATCGCGAACGCCTTCGCCTTGCCGTCGTGACAACCGGCGCAGCGCGCGTGGGGAGCGGGTGGCTTCGTCGAAGAGAGATCGTGGCACTGCGTGCACGTCACGTCGCGATGCTTCGCGTGGCTGAGCGCGAGGTTGAAGTCGCGATCGATCCGATACGGTGGATACGGCACTGCGAGCGTGCCGGTGGAGGGAGCGACCAGCGCGGCCTCGGCGTGGCAGTTGGTGCAGAGCTTGAGGCGGTCCTCGCCGATCGCGAGCTTCGCGCCCCGCTTCACGCCCGTGGGTGCAGCGCCGTGGCAGGTGCCGAAGCACGCGGCGTGGCCGGGCTTGCCGATCAACCGGCCGGCCTTTTGCTCGTGGCAGCGCGTGCACGCGATCGGCGAGGCACCGCTGACATCTACGTTGCGTGCGTGGACCGTGTGATCGAAGCCGATCGCGGTCGTCCGGGTCTCGCCGCACGCGACGGCCGCGAGCGCCGCGAGCACGACGACGATCAGCGCCTTCAATACACGCCCTCCATCATGAGCCGCAGGCTCTTGTAGCCGGTGATATTCGGCGTGAATTCCAGCGAGCTCGACAGGTCGTAGCTCGCGAACAGCCGCAGCCGGTTGCCGATCCACGCGTCGACCTGCGCGCGGCCGCCGCCGCGATAGCCGAGGCTCTTGACGCCGGTATCGAGTGCCGACCGGCAATCGCTCGCGCCGGCTTGGAGTGCGCAGTAGTCGAGCGCGTAGCGCGTGCGCCGGCCGTAGACCTCGAGCAGGAAGGAGAACTTGCGCGCGCCGAGCGTCATCCGGGCGGTGGTCCCGATCTCGGTGAAGCCGCGCTCGCCCATCTGCGAGCTCGCGTTGACCGGAATCGGATCCGGTTGGTTCGGGATGTCGATGATCTCGGCCGAGACTTGATCTGCACGCTGGGTCTGGCGCGAGAGCACGCTCGCACCGATCGCGATCGTGCGGCGGACCCGGACCTCGAGCGCGCCGCCGCCTTCGAGGTAGCTCGGCGTGTACGTGTCGCGCGTCGTATCGGAGGCGAGATCGGCGGCGAGGGCGCCGCGCGCGTAGACGTCGATGTTCTCGGCGATCAGCGTGCCGGCACGTGCCGACGCGAGCAGCTGCGGCAGCACTGGCCCGAGATCGAGGTAGCGCTTCGCCGCGATCGGATCGGGTTCGAGCACCGTGGGATCCCACATCCAATCGGTGCTCGCGTCGTGAGTCACGTCGAGCACGAGGTTCGTGACCTCGTGCCAGCGGATCCGGAGCTGGAGGTGCTCGTTGACGAACTTGCCGGCGAGCGAGCGCGCTTGCGCGATCAGCGTGAAGTCGCGCCGCGGCCGCCAGTCGACCTCGACCTCGTTGTGGCGCGAGCTCTCGAGGTTCGTGCCTTGCGTGAACGTGACGCTTTGCGCCCCGATGGTGATCGGAATCGGCGTCGCCAGGTCGCGTAGATCGAAGCGCAGCGAGCCACCGGCGATCGCGGCGCGCGATTGCGGCAGGTTCGGATCGACGGTGTAGTCGGGGACCTGACTGCCGGCATACACGGTCGCGTGGACGAGCTTGCCTTCCCACGCGGCGTTCGCGCCGTAGAAGTGGAGCACCCACGGGCCGTAGACGTATTGCTCGCCGGCGCGGATCCGCAGCGGCTCGTATGTCGGCGAGCCGACGAAGTCCTTCACTTCAGCCCAGGCGGAGCGCGGCTCGAACAGGTCGCGCTCGAACCAGGTGGCGACTGGTTGTGGCACGGGCCGATCGGCCATCGCGTTCGGGTCGTAGGTCTTCTGCTGGTTCGCGAGGATGAAGCGACCGGCGAAGTAGGACGACAGCGAATCGAACGCGACGCCGTGCGTGCTGAGGTAGCCCTCGCCAAA
>JBDUAS010000426.1:0-4879 GCA_040004535.1 Deltaproteobacteria bacterium | reverse complement strand
CGTCGGCCTCTCACGCCGAAAACAAGGGTTCAATTCCCTTTGGGGTCACCAAGCTACGGAAGTTCACGGGCACGTGGTCGTCGCCGTGATCCAGTCGGAGAGCAGCGCGGTCGCCGCGGTGTCGGTCATCGAGCGCCCGATCGGCGGCATCCGGATCGAGCCGTCGATCGTGCTCACGCGTTGCCACATCACGGAGCGATCCGGTGAGCCGGGCGCGAGGAGCCGTGGGTCGCTCGGGATCAACGAGGTGAGGTCGTCGATCGTCGGTAGCTGATCGCAGATGCCGGCGTCGTGGAGCGTGGTCTGGAAGCGAAGATCGAGCGGCGTGAACGTCGGGCCGTCGGGGCGGTGACAGTTCGCGCAGTTCACGTGGAGATAGCCGCGCGCCCGATCCGTGACGGTCCGGGTTGTATCGGCGAGGTCCGCGAGTGAGGGCAGCGACACAGCGGTCGGCGCGCCCGGCGGGATGTCGAGCATGCCGACGGCCCACAGCGTGTCGAGCTGGTTCGCGGTGCGTCCGGTCGCCGGATAGACGATCATGTGATTGAGCTGCGCGATCTCCGGACCGAGCGTCGTGCCGGCGACGTTGGTGTGGCACTGGTGACATTGCGCGCGACTCGGAAACGTCCAGATGTGATTGTCGGCGCCGACGGGGGTGGTGGTGCCGGTGATCCCGACGAGGTCGGCATCGGACTCGTCCGCGCGCCACTTGTACGAGTAGCCGGCCCAGCGGCCGTCGGCGTCCTGGCGGACGAAGAACCGGGTCTCGACGCGCTTGCCCTCGACCGAGAACTCCTTGATCAGCACGCTGCCGATCGGGAACGTGAAGTCACCATCGGTCTCCGACCCGATCGTCTTGCCGTCGGGAAGCGCGAGCCAACGCCGCTTCGTCGCGCCATCGGAGTACAGCTTCGCGCTCGGCTCGAACGGTACGAGCGCGGGGAGCGGCGTCTTCGCGTCGGCTTCGAAGCAACCCGTCGCCGAGAGCAGCGCGGGCGGTCCCGCATTCGGATCCGGCGTCGGCGGCGGCGCCTCCTCGAGCGCCAGGATGGTGCCCGCGCCGTACGTGCCTGTCGGGAACAAGATCGTCGCGTAGAGCTCGCCGTCTTGATCTTCCGCGAAGGAAGACACGGGCGCGCCGGCGAACAGCAGCTCTTTCGCGGGGACGACGTTCGGCATCAAGTGATCGACGTCTCGCACGCCCCAGATTCGCTGGCCGGAAGAATCGCCGAAGATGTACGCGCCGGTCAGCGACGGGACCGCGGTGCCGCGATACACGAGGCCGCCGGTGATCGCATTACCTTGCTGATCGCCCGAGCCATGGGTGTAGTCGAGCAGCGGCATCTTCAGCGTCGGGTCCGCGCACTGCGCCATGAAGTTGCCGGTGCACAAGAAGCCCTCGAACACGGACCAGCCGTAGTTGCCGCCCTTGGTGACGTCGCGATCGACCTCCTCCCGCGTGCTGTTGCCGACGTCGCCGAGCCAGATCTTGCCGTCGGCGCGATCGAAGTGCCACTGCCACGGGTTGCGGAACCCGTACGCGTAGATCGCCGGGTTGCCACCGCCGGTGACGAACGGGTTGTCGGCCGGGATCTCGGCGGCGATCCGCTGGCGATTCGCGACGAAGTCCTTGGTCAGCTCGCGCGTGAGATCGGAGACGTCGAGGCGGATCAGCTTGCCGCGCAGATCGTTCGTGTCTTGTGCCTGGGTCCCGCCGCCGATGCCCTGGGGGCCGCCATCGCCGATCGAGAAATACAGGTAGCCGTCGCTGCCGAACCGCAGCGAATCGGACGCGTGCAGGCCGACCTGCGGGTGGGCTGCATCGCCCGGGTGATCGAGTGCCACGATCACTTGCTCGCTCGCCGGATCGAACGTCAGGCCACCGTCGGGCGTGGCGAACCGCGAGACCCGGATCTGCAGCTTATTGCCGGTGTCGGGGCCGCTGTAGCAGTAGCTTACGTACGCGCGCTTCGTCGTCGCGAAGTTCGCGGGGAACGCGACGCCGCTCATGCTGCAGTCCCAAGAGGTCCACGTGACGGTGTGGAGATCGAGCACGACCTTGACGTCGGCATCGGTCGCGGTCGGATCGTTCGGAAACGTCAGCACCCGACCGCCGCGCTCGGTCACGTACCAGCGCGCGTTGTCGCCGGGCCGCTGGAACATCCCGGTCGGCGCGGTGAAGTGAAGATTCGGGAACCGGCTGACGAGGCGAACCTGACCGGTCGCGGGCGGCGCCGTGAATGCCTTGCACGTCGGGTTCGGCGGTCGTTGATCGAGACCGATCACCGGCGCGGCATCCGGTGGCGCGTCGACCGCACCATCGGGATTCGCGCTGCCATCGCCGCCACCATCCGTCGAGTGCGCGCGGTTATCACCACAGCCGATCGCGCCGACGAGCCCGAGGATCCCCAGGACAACTCGAAATGAAGTCACCCGGCCAGTGTCGCGCAAGTCGCGGCCAGGGCGAAAGTCCCTCGGGTCGCTCGAGTCGCGCGGTCGATCACTGTGGCGCCTGCGCTCGCCCGCCAACTAAGCTCCGAAGTCGCTGGTTTCGTTCGCTCGGCAGATTTGTTGTCAGGTTTCTCGGCCGCTGCGTCGGGGTACTCCACCATGATCGTGCGGTCGCCATCGTGCTCGGCTCTCCGGTGTGCGCGAAGCTGCGTTCGCTCGACCTGTCTCACAACATGTCCGCGGACGACCGCGAGCTCGTCCGCGCGACGTTTGGTGCGCGGCTGATCTGTTGACGCGACGTAGCCGGTCTACTTGGCAGGCGCCGGCACGCCGCGCGGGACGAGCTTCAGGTACTGAGCCTTCAGGTCGTCGCGCAGCTCCTTCGCGACCGCGGCGTCGACGTACGCTTTGTTCGTGATCGAGATCGCCCAATCGGTCTTCTCTTGGGTGTTCTGGAAGTTGAACACCGTCACGCACACCGGTCGCGCGTCCTTGCCGTAACGGATGAGGCGCATCCCGATCGTGCCGATCTTCAGCTCCTTGACCCCGATCGCCATCGGCGCGTTGACCAGATCGACGTGATAGACGATCCACGCCGGTGCCGCGAGCAGGACCGCCGCTGCCTCGCGCTTCTGGGTCGCGTCCGTGGTCTCGACGAACGTCCGCGCGTCGGGCGTGTCGAGCTCGTGCGGGTTGATCCACTCGGCGTCCTCGCTCGCCGTGCCGGGCTTCTGGCCGGCCAGCTCGCGCAGCGTGCGGCCAGTGACCTCCACCGGCGCGCCGAGATCCTCGGGCTTGCACTCGCGCACCGCGACCGGGACAGGCGTGTTGTCGATGAGCTTCACCGCGAGGGTGACCACTTTGGCCGGATCGGCCTCGGGCTTGTGCGCCTTGTGGCCGCAAGCAGCCCCGAGGACAAGAAGCGTCCCACTAAGCAGTGATGATCGTGCCCACATCCTGGCCTTCCAGCGCAGCGAGGACTTGACCCGGTTTGAGCCCGTTCACGATCTGAACTTCTTTGCACCACCGCGACCGCGGCAGATACTCGACGACGACACGCTCGACGACGACATCGGGGAGATCGCGATCGATCAGCTCTTGCGCCGTGATCCGCGGAATGTGCGTCGCCTGCGGGTTCTTCTTCGGATCGTCGGTGTAGAGCCCGTCTTCGTCCTTGATGAAGATCGCCCGCTTCGCGCCGAGGAACTCGCACGACAGGAACACGCCGGCGTCGGTGCGGTGCGGCGGGATCCGGCTGCCTTCTTGATGCTTCTCCCAGTAGCCGAACGGCGGCATGCCGCTCATCACCGGGATGCAACCGAGCTGGAGGTAGAGCGGCAGCTTCTCGAAGTCGTCCGGCATGATGTAGATGCCGCCGTGCTTCGCGAGCAGCATCTGGACCATCCGCGCGTTCTGCATCGGGATGTACTTGCCGAGCGTCGCCACGATGCCGGTCGGCATGTCGAGCTCGCTCGCGATCGTGTAGATGTGGCGCGCACGCGTTCCGCCGCCGGTCAGGAGCACGACCTGGATCCCGCGCTTGCGCGCCTCGATCACCTCGTCGAGGATCGGGAACAACGCCTCGCGCCCGCGATCCATGATCGATTGGCCGCCGATCTTGACGACGCGGACGTCCGGCATGACCGCGACCGGCCGGTACTCGTTCGCCGCCGCGCCATGCTCTCTCGACAGCGTCGACGGAATGACCCGGCGCTCGGTGACCTCGCTCACGACGCCGCTCCCTTCGTGATCACGGTGCCGACATTCTCGCCGGCGAGCGCGCGGGTCAGCTGACCGGGCTTGAGCCCGTTGACGATCACGACGCGCTTGACGTTCCGCGCCTCGGCCCACGTGCGATAGAGCTCGGCGTCGAGGATGTTCTCCTCGGGCATGTCCTTCATCAGCTCTTCGAGCGTGATCCGCGGGATCAACTTCGCGTCCTTGTGACGCTTCGGATCCTTGGTGTACAGGCCGTCCTCGTCCTTGACGTAGATCGCCTGCTTCATGCCGAGGACCTCGGCCATCTGGAACATGCCGAAGTCCGAGCCGTGCATCGGCTCCGCGCCCTCGAGCGGCGGCGGCTCCCAGAAGTGATACGGCGGCACCGAGATCGCGATCGGGGTGATGCCGGCGTCGAAGTACAGCGGGAGATCCCAGAAGTGATCGCGCTGCATCGGCATCGAGCCGTGCGGTGCGAGTAGCGCGTTGAGGAGGATCGCGTTGAGCTCCTCCATCGCACCGACGAGTTGCGCGATGCCACCGGTCGGTAGCCCGAGATCCATCGCGACCGCCATCGTGTGGCGGACGCGCGTGCCGCCGCCGACGCCGATCACCATCTTGTGGTGCTTCTTGACCTGCGCGAGCTCCTCGACGAGCGGCAGGATCGCGCTCTTGCCGCGGTCGAAGATGCTCTGGCCGCCGATCGAGA
>JBDUAS010000155.1:0-16539 GCA_040004535.1 Deltaproteobacteria bacterium | reverse complement strand
ACCTCGCGGCGCTCGAACTGCATGAACACGAGGTTCCAGATCTCGAGCCAGCCCTTCCAGCTCTCGGGCGCCGTCGTCGGCCACTTGTCGCCGGTCGCGTCGAAGTTGAAGTGAATCTCGGTGCACGGCCCCATCGGACCGGTCTCGCCCATCTGCCAGAAGTTGTCTTTCTTGCCGAGGCCGATGATCCGGTCGTCGCCGAAGCCGGTGACCTTCTTCCACAGCGCGCGCGCTTCGTCGTCGGCCGCGATGCCGGGGAGCTCCGGGTCGCCGCCGTAGACCGTGACGACGAGCCGCTTCGCATCGATCCCGTAGACCTTCGTCAGCAGCTCCCACGCGAACGCGATCGCGTCCGGCTTGAAGTAGTCGCCGAACGAGAAGTTGCCGAGCATCTCGAAGAACGTGTGGTGGCGCGGCGTCTTGCCGACCTCGTCGAGGTCGTTGTGCTTGCCGCCCGCACGTACACACTTCTGCGAGGACGTCGCGCGCTTGTACGACCGCGTCTCGGCGCCGGTGAACACGTCCTTGAACTGGTTCATGCCCGCGTTCGTGAACAACAGCGTCGGGTCGTTCTGCGGCACGAGCGAGCTCGAGGCCACCACGGTGTGGCCCTGCTGCTTGAAGAATTCGAGGAACGTGCGACGGACGTCAGCGGCCTGCATAGCGTCGCAGGTGTACCACGCCCACTCCGAGAACCTACGCCGCGACGAGCGAGCGCGCCAGGTCCGGGTGATCCATCAAGCGGGTCGTCGCGATGTCGAGATCCTCGGCCGCGTGCTTCGCGAGGTACTTCGCCGTCGTGATGTAGCCCTTCTCGAGCTTCGCATCCTCGGTCGCGAGCGTCTGTGCGTCGACGCGCTGGGGCATGACCGCCGGCGCCTGGATCATGTCGATGTCCTCGATCGTCAGGCCGGAGGTCAGCATCCAGTCGAGGAGCGGGCCGGTCGTGACGTCGAGCAGGCGGATGTTCACGTTGGTATTCGCGGTCTGCTCGGCAAGGTCGTGCTGGCCGTCCTTGTCGATCATCGTCGCGGCTGCACAGAAGTGGCCGTTCTCGTCGCGCCACACGTTGAGCGGGCCGACCCGGTACGAGTTGTGCGGGTACACGCCGCCGGTCCAGTACGCGTGGAACGCGGCGAGGTTGTGCGCGCGGCGCTTCACGAGCGCGGCGCGAACGTCGGCGCGGCTCGGCGTGGATTGCACCGGCATGTCGGTCACCGCAGGACGCGCGAAGTGCTCGGGCGCGTTGGCAGAAGATGAAGCAGAAGCGGTCACGGAAGCAAAGACGAGGGCGAGGGCAGAGAGCTTGGTCATCATCAGCACGGGTAATCTCCTATGCAGATTCAAACGCCCGCCCCGGACGCCCGGTCTGTAAGGCTTGTGTATGGCCGCAGAAACCAGCGGTTAGAACGCGTAACCGATCGTGGCCGAACCACCGAAGTACGTGTCCTTGGCACCGTGCACGTCCTGCATGGGATCCGAATCGCGGGTGTTCGCGAGCGACGCCGGGTCGCCCTTGAACGTCAGGCTGATCGACTCGTACTTCGCGAGCGCGCGGATGAACAAGTTCTTCGTCAACGTGTAGTCGAGGCCCGCGCTGAGCTCGTAGCCCGATACGGTCGCCGGGCCGTAGCCCGAGTTGCTGCTCGCCTGGATGCCGCCGGTGTTCGTGACGAGGAGGAAGCCCGCTTCGCCGTCGATGCTGATCGGACCGCCGAGCGAGTACTTTGCCCACAGCTTTGGCTCCGCCATCTGGTAGTGCACGTTCGGCACGTCGGTCGCCATCGTGCCGGCGAACGTCTGCGCGATGTTGAACTGCTGGCTCGAGTACAGGATCTTGCCACCGACGAGCAGCGCCGGGCTCACCGGATAACGGAGCACCGCGCCGACCGAGAACCGATCCTCGACGGTCGAGAGCTTCGCGGTCGCCGAGTTCATCATGGCGTCGACGTACTTCTTCTGCGAGTTGATCAGGATGACCTTGTCGTACATGACCTCGAGGCCGAGCCAGGTCACGAGGCCCGTGTTCTTGTGCGAGAACGCGAGCGGATACACGATCGCATCCATCACGCCGCCGGCGACCGGCACGGTCTGCTTGTAGCCCGACGGTTGGTCCGCGAGGTCGGAGTCGAACGTGAACGACAGCCGGCGCGCGATGAACGACATGCCGATCGTGAAGTCGACCGCGCGATTTGCGGGCAACAGCGCTTCGTCGGCCGTCATCGCGGGCACCTCGACGCTCGCATGCTCCTCGCCGCTGGTGTCGTCCCGATCGACCTTCGCGGTCTTCTTGTGGTGCTTGCCGTGGTGCTCGCCCTCGTCGGGCGGAGGATCTGCCGGCGTCTCGGTCTTGTCCTTCGGATGCTTCGGCGTGACCGCGACTTCTTCGACCGGCTTCTTCACTTCTTCGGTCGGCGTCTTGGTCTCCGGATCGTCCTTGTCCTTGCCGCCGCCGACTTCCTCGAGGCCGTCGATGCCGGGCAACAGGCCTTCTTTGACCTTCCTCCTCGCCTTGCCTTTGAGCTCGGCCGCGTCGGACGTCACTTCGATCTCGTCGCCGACCATCTCGCCTGTCTTACCGGCGCGGAGCTTGAGCTTGATCGTATAGCTGTCGCCGTCCTTCTCGATCTTGCCCCACACCACGCCGTCGACTTTGACCCTCTTCGCGACCTTCTTGACGCTCTTCGTATTGAACTTCTTCGCGTCCGCTTCCTCGGCCGCGCCGTTCCACTTCTCGGTGTTGACGATCTTGTTGTCGTCCTTCTCGAGGAGCTTCACCACGTCGTCGTGAAACTTTTCGGCGTCGGGTCCTTTGAACTCGAGGACGACGATCTTCTTGCCGCCGGCGAACGCGACCCCACTCCACACGAACACCACCAGTAGCGCTAGCAGCTTACTTTTCGAAGTGTTCGATATCGAAGTCGTCATGGGTCGGGGTCGCTCCTTTCTCGGACGGAGTCCACGCGCGGTCGGCGCTACCCGACACACCGCGGAACAACAAAGCAAAGTCGGCCGGGCTCGTCGAATGCTTGACCGCCTCGTCGTAGGTGACGAGCCGCTGCTTCACGAGCTCCGCGAGGCTCTGATCGAACGAGATCATGCCGTACGGGTGCAGACCTTCCATGATCGCGTCCTTGATCTCGCGGGTCCGCATCGGGTCTTCGATCATCTCGCGCACGCGCTCGGTGTTCACCATGATCTCGAGCGCGGGCACCATGCTCTTGCCGTCGGCGCGCGGCAGCAAGCGCTGCGACACGACGCCGCGCAACACGCTCGCGAGCGTCAGCCGCGCTTGCTGCTGCTGGTGGGTCGGGAACATCGAGATGATGCGGGAGACGGTCTCGGTCGCGTCGACGGTGTGCAGCGTCGACAATACGAGGTGCCCCGTCTCCGCCGCGGTCATCGCGATCTGCGCGGTCTCGAAGTCGCGCATCTCGCCGACCAGGATGACGTCCGGATCCTGGCGCAGCGCCGCACGCAGCGCGCGCGCGAACGACATCGTGTCGAACCCGATCTCGCGCTGGTTGAGCACCGAGCGCTTGTCGCGGAACGTGTACTCGATCGGGTCTTCGATCGTGACGATGTGATAGGCCTGCTGCGTGTTGACGTAATCGATCATCGCCGCGAGCGTGGTCGACTTGCCCGAACCGGTCGCACCGGTGATCAGGATGACGCCGCGGTTATGGTTCATCAGGTCGAGCACGGTCTGCGGCAGGTTCAGCCGATCGAACGGCGGCACCTCCGGCGGGATCAGACGCATGACCATGCCGATCGAGCCGCGCTGCTGGAACATGTTGACGCGGTACCGCACGCCGTCCGGGGTGCCGTACGCGAGGTCGATATCGAGGTTGGTCTCGAACTCCTCGCGCTGGCGGTCGTTCATCATGTGGACGGCAAACTGCGCGATCGCTTCACGCGTCAGGGCCGGGACATCGCGCACGGTCCGGAGGTCTCCCTTGATCCGGAAGATCGGCGGAAGCCCAGCCTTTAAGTGAACATCGGAGGCGCCAAGCTGACGGGCCGCCGTCAGCACCCGATCGAGGATCTGACTCATTCCCAGCCCCGAGGTTAACACACCGGGTCGTTCAGATCCGGTGACCAGATTGGCGTGGCAGGCGGGTGAAGTCGGCGCCCTTGGGTTACGCTGTAAACGGGATGCGTTGCCCGACTTGCGGCACCGAGAACACACCGGATTCCCGGTTTTGTGGTGGCTGTGGCGCGAAGCTCGTCCCCGAAACCGCCAGTCGCGTCGCGCCAACCGCGAAGATTTCCGACGACGCACCGTTTCCGCCGCAGCGTTATCCGACACCGGTGCCAGCGCAGAACTACGCGAGCGGGCCGACCTCGCTCGCACCACCGTCGATCGCTCCGCAAAATGCATATCGAGGTCCGGCGAGCATTCCGCCGCCGCCCGCGAGAACTGACCTTGCGACGAATGGTCCGGCGAGCATTCCGCCGAACACGTATCAAGCGCCCGCAAGTATCCCGCCACAGAACAACGGCCCGGCGAGCATTCCACCGGGCACGTATCGCGCGCCCGCCAGCATTCCGCCGACGAACAACGCGTACGCTTCCCGCGAGCCATCGATGTCGATGCCCGCGCTGCCGCAGACGCGTTGGGGCCTGATCGCGGTCGTGTTGTTGCTCGACATCGGGCTCGCCGCGGCGGGCGCGGTGATGCTGCAGAAGGGGCTCGCGAAGCCAGACGCACCGGCGGCGAGCGATGGATCTGCGAAGCCCGCGGCGACGACCGGGCAGGCCGCGGCCGCGCCAGCACCGACGCCGCCGGTGGCTGCACCCGGTGGAGCTCCTTCGCCCGCGGTGAGTGCGAGCATCGCGACGATCGCGAATAGTGGAAGCGCAATCGCAAACGATCCGAAGTCTGAAAAGAAGTCCGAGCCCGTGCAGGCGAAAAAGTCTTCGCCGCCACCGCAGCACGACGTCGTCAAGAACGAGCTCGGCGCCGAGATCGAGCTCGCAGCGGCGCGCTCGCGCGGCGACTTCGACAAGTGCTACGACGACGCGTCGCCCGACATTCACTTGAAGGGTCGCGTCGACATCGCGTTCACCGTCTTGCCCGACGGACGCGCCGATGATCCCCATGCCGTCCAGAACGACACCGGCTCGCAACAGCTCGCGACCTGCCTCAGCGCGACGATCGCGCACTGGGCGTTCGCATCGCATCCCGCGAAGCCCGTCCTGATCTCGCGGCCCTTCATCTACAACTAAAGACGCTCATGACCATCGACTCCGGCTCGTTCCGATCCGTCTCCGGCGGCCACCTCGTCGGCGTCGAGGTGCTCGTGCTCGATGCCGACAAGGGCGTGCACGAGGGCATCGCGCAGCTCCTGTCGGAGGCGCAGCTGCACGTGACGTGCGTCGCCGAGGCCGAGCGCGCGCTCGCGCTGGTCCAGCGGTCATTCTTCTCGGTCGCGCTGATCGATATCGATACGGCGTCACCGCGCGATGGCATCTCGACGATCAGCGCGATCAAGAAAGCGTCGCCAACGACGATGGTGATCGCGATGACGCCGCGTCGCTCGTACGACGATGCAGTCGATGCGGTGCGCGCCGGCGCGGTCGACCTGATCCTGAAGGCGCCCGACTCGGTCGCGTACCTGAAGGATCGCGTGCTCGAGGCCGCGTTCCGCTCGGTCGGCCGCCGCGAGGTCGACACGGTGCTGGACGAGATCAAGGGCGTCCACGAGGAGTTCCTGCAGCGGTTCATGGACACCGAGCGGCGCGCGATCGACCTCGCCGATCAAGTCGCAGGTCGCGATGCATCGCGGGTCGCGAACCTCGACGAGCTGCGCGTGCTGGTCGTCGACGAGGTCGATGACTTCGTGAGCGCGATCCAGGAGGCGAACCCGAGAGGGTTCACGTTCACCCACGCGACCTCGGGTGGCGAGGGCCTCGACCGGATCAGCGGCGGCGCGTTCCACTACGCGATGATCGCCGAGGACGTGAGCGACCTGCCGGCGATGACGATCGCGCGGACGATCCGCAATCAGCATCCCGATACGGTCGTCCTGACGTTTCTCGGACCATCTGACAATGGCCACGTCGAGCTCGTCGAGACTCATGGCAAGCGGTCGATCGTGAAGCCTTTCACCGAGGCCGGCCAGCTGGTCGGTCGGCTCGACGAGCTCGCCGATGCGTGGCGCGCGAAGGCGCGGGAGCGGCGGTATACGCAGGCGTTTCGCGAGCGTCACTACGACTTTTTGCGCCGTTACGTCGAGCTGAAGACCAAGATCGACCGCGCGATGACCGACGGCCCCGGCTAGTCAGACCGGGCGGATATAGTTCCGCCGCATGGTCGCGCCGCACACGGTTGTCATCGTCAATCCCAAGTCGCAAGGCGGGCGGCTCGGGAAGCGCTGGCCCGAGCTCGCGGACGTGCTCCAGCGCCAGTTCCCGTTCGACGACGTCCACACCGAGAGCGCGGGGCACGCGACCGAGCTCGTGCGCGAGGCGCTGCGTGGCGGGGCCGAGCGGATCGTCGCGATCGGCGGCGACGGCACGGTCAACGAGGTGATCAACGGCTTCTTCGAGGACGGCAAGCCGTTCGCACCGCACGCGAGCTTCGCGTTGATCCCGTTCGGCACCGGTGGCGACTTCCGGCGCACGCTTGGCATTCCGGTCGAGACGCTCGACGCGGCGAAGCTGATCGCCGCGAATCACGTGCGCACGATCGATGTCGGCCGGTTGGACTACGTCACGACGGCTGGTCCGAAAGCGGTGCGGATGTTCGCGAACATCGCGTCGTTCGGCGTCTCGGGCGTCGTCGATCGGTTGGTCAACGAGAGCGGCAAGAAGCTCGGGCGCTTGAGCTTCGCGCTCGCCACCGCGCGCGCGACCTGGGCATACAAGAACCAGCGCGTCCAGCTGATCTTCGACGGTGACGCGCAAGGCCGGGTCGAGGCGACGATCAACACGGTCGCGGTCGCGAACGGCAAGTATTTCGGCGGCGGGATGAAGGTCGCACCGAACGCCGAGCTCGACGACGGCCAGTTCGACGTCATCGCGATGGGCGACTTTGGTTTTAGGGATCTCCTGAAGAGCGGGCGCCGCTTGTATCAGGGCACCCACCTCGGGATGGACAAGGTCACGGCGCGGCGCGCGAAGGTCGTCGAGGCAGAGCCGGTCGATCCGAAGGCGGTCGTCGAGCTCGATGTCGACGGCGAGCCGCTTGGCCGCTTGCCGGCGCGGTTCGAAATCTTGCCGGGCGCGTTGAAGGTCGTAGTTGGGGCCGACGCGCCAGGTGGCGGGGGTGCGTAGTGTTGCGCGCGGTCCACGGCAATCGCGTCGAGGGCTTGCTCGAGGCGCTGCTGGCAGCATTGCCGGCAGCGGATCCGTTCGCGCCGTCGACGATCGTCGCCGGTAGTCATCTCGTCGCGCGCTGGGTCAAGCGCGAGATCGCGCTCGCGCGCGGCATCGCGGCCGGATTGGACCTCGTCACGTTCGATGCGTTCGTCGAACGCACGTGGCGAGATGGCGACACCGGCAGCGGGATCGTGGGCGGAATCGATCGGACACAGCTCGCTGCGGCGCTCGCGTCCGTCGTCGCCGATCCGGACGTGGTCGCGCGGTTGCCGGCGGTCGCCGCGTACCTGCGAGCGGCCCCCGCGCCGGGCGATCGTGCAGGCCCGCGCCGGGTCCAGCTCGCGGAGCACCTCGCGAATCTGGTCTGGCAGTACGCGCTGACCCGGCCGGACTGGATGGCCGCGTTCAGCGTCGGCCGTGTGCCCGCAGATCTCGCCGACGATCCGACCGCGCACTGGCAGGCCGTGCTCGTCGGTGAAGCGCTGCGCCGGCTCGAGGGCCGCGTCCCGATCCCGATGCTGCCGTGGGCGCGCCGGCGCGCCCGGTTGCCACCGCCGCGGCTCGCCGCGCCGATCAGCGTGTTCGGGATCTCGTACCTCGTGCGCGCGCAGCTCGAAGCGCTGACCGATCTCGCGCAGTACGGCGACGTCACCGTGTACTTGCTCGATCCGTGCGCGGAGCTGTGGGACGACGTGTCCAGCCGCGCGAAGGCCGGCACGACGAGTGAGGATCCACTGTTGTTATCGCTGTGGGGTCGCGCCGCCCGCGACACGCTCGGCGCACTGGTCGAGCGCACCGGCGGCGATGTCGACGACGCGTTCGTCCAGGCCGAGCCAGCGACCGCGTTGCAGCGGATGCTCGCGGACGTCGCCGCGCGGTCGGCGCCGGGCCCCGCCGCTGTGGTCGACGGCCAGCCCGCCGGCGTCACGGTGCTCGCGTGCCCGAGTGAACGCCGCGAGCTCGAAGCGATCGCCGCGCGGTTGCGCGCGCACCTCGACTCCGATCCGACGCTGCGCGCGCACGAGATGGCGGTGTGGATCGCCGGCGAGCCCGAGCGCTACCTCGCGCAGGCGACGTCGGCGTTCGAAGCGGTCGGCGTGCGCTGTCACTTGATCGACGCGCCACTCGACGACCGCGGCCGGATCGGCGAGGCGGTGCTCGCGCTGCTCGAGCTCCCGACGTGCGCGATGACTCGCAGCGACCTGTTGCGCGTGATGACGCACCCGGCGGTCCTCGCGGCGCATCCGCACGTCGATATCGCCGACTGGGTGCGGTGGACCGAGCGGCTCGGCATCGTCCACGGCGCGGATTCGCGCGCGCACGCGGGCACCTACCTCGAGGCGCATCGCGACAAGTTTCACTGGGATCAAGGCGTCCGCCGGCTCGCACTCGGCGCGTACATGGTCGGCGCGGATCGCGGGCCCGCCCAGATCGGCGATATCGCGGTCGCGCCCGAGGAGGTCCGGCCGGATCAGCTCGCGAGCGCGGCGACCTACGCACTGCTCGTGCGATCGCTGACCGCCGACGCGGCCTGGCTCGCCGGTCACGAAGCGCCGCTCGCCGAATGGGCAGAGTTGTTCGTCGGACTCGTCGACGCGTACATCGATCGCCACGCGCGCGCGACCGATGACAGCTCGCGCGAGATCGAGCGAGTGCGGTCGATGCTAGCCGGCATCGCGCGCGCAGATCTCGACGACCGGCGCGTCGGGTTTCGCGAGGCGCGCGAGCATGCCGTGCGCAGGCTCGTCGGTGCGCGCTCGGATCGCGGTGAGCCGCTCGCCGCCGGCGTGATGATCGCGCCGCTCCGGCCGCATCGCGCGGTGCCGGTCCGGATCGCGTGCGTCGTCGGGCTCGCCGAGGGCGGCTTCCCGGCGCAGAACCAACCGAGCCCGCTCGATCTGCGGCGCGAGCCGCGCGCCGGTGATGTGTCGCCGCGCGACCGAGACCGCCACGCGATGTTCGAGGTCCTGCTCGGCGCGCGCGAGGCGGTGTACGTGTCGTACGTCGCGGCCGAGCCAAAGAGCGGACAGGCGCTCGGCCCGTCATCGGTCGTGATGGAGCTCGGCGACGCACTCGCGCCATACCTCGGCGCCACGTCGAGTCGTGCGGCGCTCGATGCCTTGACGGTGCGCGAGCCGCTGCATCGCTGGGGAACCCGGCCGGGTGCCGACGTGCAACCCGCCATTGCACGCGAGCGCTGGGCCGTGCGCGTGCGCGACGCAGTCCGTGCGCACCTGCGCTCGAACGATCATCCGATCCCCGACGCCGATGGCATGCTCGCTCTGCTCGCGGATCCAGCGCTCGCGCGGTTGCGCGACGAGCTCGGCATCGTCGACGCGCTGCCCGAACCGCCCGCCCCGCCCGCGCGCCGGCAGCTGTCGATCGCGAACTTGCGCGCGTTCCTCGAGTCGCCGATCCAGGCGTGGGCGCAGGCCGTGCTCGATCTCGATGACCTCCCCGATGACGCGGTGATCGATCACAGCGACGAGCCGTTCCACGTCGAGAAGCCGGCGCGCGCGGTGTTGCTGCGCGAGGTCCTCTCGGCGCACCTGCGCGATCCGCTCGGCGACCTCGCGAAGCGGTACGACGCGGTGGTCGCGAACCTCGAGCTGCGCGGGCAGTTCCCGGTCGGCGTGTTCGGCGAGGCGGCACGCGTCGTCGATCTGCGCACGCTGCTGCGCTGGCGCGACGAGCTCGGTCTGATCGAGCCGGGTGCGGCGACGCGGATCGGGTTTGGTCGGTCGCTCGCGGAGGCCGAGCTCAAGCCTGCGATCGATCTCGAGATCGGCGGCGGGCGCACGGTCCGGTTGGTCGGCTCGACGGAGATCCTGATCCGCACCGCGGATCGCGCGGTGTCCGTGATCCCGATGGTCGGTGCGTCGGCGCCGACGTCTCGCCATCACTTGCGCGGCGCGCTCGATCACGTCGTGCTCGCCGCCGCGGGGCTCGCGCCATCCGGGCACGAGCACGTGCTGTTGCAACCGAGCGGTCCGGCGCGGCGAGTCGTCCACGCACCGTGGGCGCAAGAGGATGCACGCGCGTACTTGATCGAGCTGGTGCGCGACCTGGTCGAGCGCGCGCACGGCTACTTGATGCCTTTCGACGTGATGCGCCGCGCGCTCGCCAATCGCGACCCGTGGAACCGGATGGCGAAGCAGCAGGATCCGACCGGCGGACTCGGCTACGGCCCGATCGTCCAGCCGTACGGCCTCGAGCTGCCGGGCGAGCTCGCCGAGATGGCGAAGCGCCGGCTCGGACCGATCGCAGAGCGCATGACCGGCGACATCAAGTTCGGCGGTGACGAGTGAGTGCGCCGGTGACGACCGCGACGGCCGCGACGGCATCGCCGACCGTTCAGGTCGCGCGGCCGATGTCGTTGCCGCCGGCCGCGGACCGGTTCGTCGTCGTCGAGGCGTCCGCGGGCACCGGCAAGACGTTCTTCCTCGAGCATCGTGTCGTCGACCTCGTCCTCTCCGGCGCCGAGCTCGGCCAGATCCTGCTCGTCACGTTCACCGACAAGGCGGTTGCCGAGCTCCGGCTGCGAATCCGCGACCTGCTCGATCGGCTCGCGCGCGCGTCCGAGAGCACCGGCGATACCGAATCCGTCTGGCATCTCGATGCGGCGGCAAAGCAACGCCTGCGCGACGCGGTCAACGCGTTCGATCACGCACCGATCTTCACGATCCACGGGTTCTGCTACCGGATCCTCGTCGAGGATGCGTTCGCAGCGCACCGCTTGTTCGAGCAGACCCAGGTCGCGGACGAGGTCGCGTTCGACGCCGCGTTCGTCGCGCTGCTGCGCGAGCGGTTCGCGAACGTCTCGCCGGATCGAGATCTCTTGAGCGCGTACCTCACGCGCGGCGATACGGTCGACAAGCTGCGCACGCTGCTGCTCGCGTGCGCCCGCAAGGATGCACCGTCGCGTGCGAGCTACACGCCGGACGCCGCGGCGGAGCTCGGCGAGTCGCTGAAGCTCGGGTTCGGCACCGAGGAAGCGCGCACGGCACTGATGGACCGGATGGCGCTCAAAGGCAATGACAAGCGCTACGTGCCACCGTGGGTCGAAGCGATCGGCCAGGCGATCGCCGACTGGGACGGTGCGCCCGCCGGCGTGTTCGCGCTGTGCGACGCGATCCGCAAGAGCGGCAAGACCGAGCCGGGGCCGAAGCTCCTCGCGCGCCTGATCAAGCTCCCCGCGCTCGCGCCCGTCGCGGACGTGCTGAAGCGCGCGCTCGTGATGACGTCGCTCGACGAGGCGGTCGCGGCCGTGATGCTGCCGCAGGTGATCGCGCGGATCGGCGCCGACAAGGCCGAGACCGGCATGTTCGACTACAACGACATGCTGCAGCTCGTGCGCGATGCGCTGCACGGGCCGCGCGGCGCCGAGCTCGCGATCCGGCTGCGCGCGCGGACGCCGTGGGTGATGATCGACGAGTTCCAGGACACCGATCCGGTGCAATGGAACATCTTCCGCACCGTGTGGATGGATCCCGCGGCGAGCGGCCTGACGATCGTCGGTGATCCGAAGCAGGCGATCTACGGGTTCCGCGGCGCCGATGTCGCGACCTACATGGACGCGCGCGACGAGCTGCTCCGCAACGGCGCGACGCGCGTCGATCTCGACGTCAACCGGCGCTCGACCGCGGCGATGGTCGAGGCGGTCAACAAGATCCTGCTCGCCGACGGGATTTCGCCGATGCTCGATCAGACGATCCGCTACGACCATCCGGTCAGCGCGTCGGGCGACGTCGAGATCACCGGCGCGCGCCGGCCGATCACGGTGTTCCAGCTGACGAGCGTGGGCCGGCCATCGCGCGAAGACGCTCGCCAGGCGCTCGCCGCGGCGATCGGCGTCGAGATCGAAGCGCTACGCGCGGCGGCCCCGGTCTGGACGAGCCGTGGGACCCCGGCGTCGTTCTCGCTCGGCCACTGCATGGTGTTGACGCGCACGAACAGCGACAGCGACGGCGTCGCGCAGGCGCTGCGTGCCCGGGGCCTGGCGTGCGCGCTCGTCGAAGGCGATCGGTTGTTCGAGACCCGCGAGGCCCACGAGCTCGCCGACGTGCTCGCCGCTGTCGCCGCGCCGCGCGATCGCTCTGCACGCATGCGCGCGCTGCGCACGCGATTCTTCGACGTCCCCTGGACGGATCTCATGCGCGTCGTCGATGCGCCGGATCACCATCCGTTGATCGCGCGGCTGTTCGACTGGGCGGCACTCGCGAGCCGGCGCGCGTACGAGGCGCTGTTCCGCGAGCTCGTCGAGGCCAGCCGGTTCGCGGAGCGTGCACTCGTGCTGGGTGGCGGCGAGCGCGCGATCATCAACACGTGGCACCTGATCGAGTTGTTACTCGAAGAGGTTGCACGGTCGCGCAGCGATCTGCACGAGCTCGTCACTCAGTTGCGGCGATGGATCACCGATGGCAGCGAGCTACCGGACGATCGCGATGTCCAGCGCGCCGAGACCGACCTCGACGCGGTGCGGATCCTGACCGTCCACAAGGCCAAAGGGCTCGAGGCCCCGTACGTGTTCGTCTACGGCGCGGCGAGCCCGCCCCGCGCGTCGAACGTGCACACGCTGCGCGACGGCGCCGGCCGGGCGCTCGTCGTCGGTCCGCAGGACGACGCGATCGCGAAGCAGCTGGTCGCCGAGGCCGATGCGGAGAATCAGCGGCTCGCGTACGTCGCGCTGACCCGCGCGAAGGTCGCGATGTACTTGCCGCGCTATCCCGACGAGGTCGTCGATGCGAAATCGATGTACTGGGCGATCCAGCGCTGTCTCGCCCCGCTCGCGGCGCGCAAGGATGTGCTGTTCGAGCTGCGCGATGTCGCGATGGGTACGCCACCGGCACCTCCCGCGCCTGCCGGCGCGCTCGCCCGGTTCGAGCCGCCGCCACCGCCGGTGACCGCGCAGCTCGTCGCGCTCGATCCGCGGCGCACCGGGCTCGCGATGCTGTCGTACACCCGGCTCGGCAAGGAGCTCGATGCGGCCGCGATCGGGACTTCCGAATTGCCGGTCGCGATCGATCCGGCGGAGTTCGACGCCGAGCCAGAGAGCCCGGCCGAGAGCATCGTCGGTCCCGACGAGCTGCCGCCGGGCATCGATAGCGGCCTGTTGCTCCATGATCTACTCGAGCACGCCGACCTCGGGCTCGTGCGCGGCAAGGATCTCGCGACCTGGATCGCGGAGCCGAGCGTGCGCGACATGATCGTCGAGCACGCGCGCGAGCGTGGCATCGCGCTGAAGTTCCACGCGCACGCCGCGCGGCTGGTCCACGCCGCGTTGACCGAGCCGCTCGCGATCGTCGGCCGCGATCCGTTGCCGCCGCTCGTCGAGGCCACGGCGTTCGCGCGTGAGGTCGAGTTCGCGTATCCGATTCCGGGTCCGGATCAGCGCGGGCTCGTCAAAGGCTATATCGATGCGCTCGTCGCCTGGGACGACGAGCTGTGGGTGCTCGACTACAAGAGCGACGTGCTCGCCGGTGACCCGGTGCACGCCGCGGAGGATCACGCGCGCTCGCACTACACGATCCAGCAGCGGTTGTACGCGCTCGCGGCGGAGCGCATGAAGGGTTCGCGCCGCGTCGCCGGGATGTTGTTCGCGTTCGTGCGCTACGGCGTCGTCGTGGCGCTGCCGTTCGACGACGACAAGCTGGTCGCGTGGACGTACTGGCTCGCAAACTTGAGGACCGAGGTGGCCGGATGACGACGTTGCATCCTCGCGGCACGCTCCGCGCTCGCTTCTTGGGAACCGACGACGTCGTGTTCCGCCGGCTCCAGCTCGGCGCGCGCGCGTGCGACCTCGGTGACGAGGGGCTGTATCTGGCAGAAGAGATCGTCGCCGCGGATCGCTGGTTCGGAGGATCGGATCCGGAGGCGCTCGGCATCCTGGTGCTCGCGCTGATGATCGCGCAGCGTCAGGGCTCGACCCGGCTGCCGCTGGGTCCCGCGGCGAAGGGCCAGCTCCGCCAGCTGGTCGGCGAGATTCTTCATCTCGCAGGGCACGATGGCAACGCAGCGCACATCATGAAGCGAATCACGTCGCTGACCGGGGCGCCGAGCTTCAACTCGGTGATCGGTACCGGCGATGCGCGGCTGCCGCTGATCGTCGACGATCAATGTCTGTATACCGAACGTGCGCGCTGGCTCGAAGTGCGCGTCGCGCTCCAGCTCGCCGAGCGGCTCGCTCCGCTCCTGCCGACGGCGCCGTCGTTGGTTCTGGTCGGCGAGCCGGTTGCGAAGTCGAACGTGATCCCGTTCCGCGCGAATGACGCGCGATTCCTGAGTGCGGCCACGACAAGACCAAGCACGACCCCGAGCACGACCCCGAGCACCACCCCGAGCACCACCCACAGCACGCCCCCGAGCACGAGTACGATCGTGGTCGACGAGGCACTCGAGCCGAAGCTCACGTCCGAGCAGCGGCGCGCCGTCGAGCTCGCGCTGTCTGGCAAGCTGACGGTCGTCACGGGCGGTCCCGGCACCGGCAAGACGCTGGTCGCAGCCGCGATCGTCCGCGGCTTTCATCGCATGGGCATCACCGAGGTCGCCCTCGCCGCGCCGACCGGCAAGGCCGCGAACCGTCTCACGGAAGTGATCGCGCGCGAGCTCGCGGCAACACCGGCATCCAGCGAGGCCATGCCCAGCGGGGCCACTGTTGCGCCGGCATCTCCGGTCGCGCAGACGCTGCACCGCCTTCTCGGGTATCGCGGCCACGGCTTCGCTCACCACGCGCGCAGCCCGTTGCCGATCGGGGCACTGATCGTCGACGAAGCGTCGATGATCGACCTCGAGCTCGTCGATGCGCTGCTCGACGCCCTGCCCGCGTCTGCACCGCTCGTGTTGATCGGCGACGCACATCAGCTACCCGCGGTCGATGCCGGCCGGATCCTCGCCGACCTCGCCGATCCGGACGGCGCAGCGAACACGCGCGTCGCGCTGCTCACCCACAGCCACCGCATGGATGCCGCCGATCCGCGCGGCAAGCAGGTGCTCGACGCAGCGCAGGCGATCCATCGCGGCGACGGCGCGGCGCTGTTCGCGACCAAGTCCCCGCTCGCGACCCCGCGTACGCCCGGGACGCTCGCATTCTCCGGCGTCGAATGGGTGGATGCGGCGAAAGGCGCCGCGGTCCTGCGCGCGGTCACCGCGACCGTGTGGCACCACTTCGGTGGTCCAAAGGCGCAAGCGATCGCGAACGACACCGTGTTCCGGTTTGTCGACGGTGAGATCGTCGCCGACCAAGCGACTGCGCTCGGCGAGTTGTGGGATCGGGTCGCGCGCGCCCGCATCCTGACCGCGACTCGTGGCCTACCGACGGGCGCCCGCGCGCTCAACGCGCACCTTCACGAGCTCGCACTCGACTCGATGACGGTCGCCGGCAAGCCCGAGTTCGTCCCCGGTGAGCCGGTGATGATCACCGCGAACGACTACCAGCGCGGCCTGTTCAACGGCGACCAGGGCATCATCGTGCGCGCCGACGAAGGCACCGGCCATCATCGTTACCGCGCCGTGTTCCGTGTCGGCACCCGGCTCCTGCCGTTCGCGATCGAGGCGCTCCGCGATCGGCTCGAGCTCGCGTGGGCGCTGACGATCCACAAGAGCCAGGGCAGCGAGCTCGAGGCCGTCGCGATCGTGCTCCCCGAGGAAGATCTGCCGCTCGTCACGCGCGAGCTGCTCTACACCGGCATCACGCGCGCGCGTACGTCGGTCGTGCTGTGCGGTTCGCGCGCCGCGATCACCAAGGGCGCCGCTCGCGTCGCGCTCCGCCACAGCGGGCTCGCCGCACGCATGCGTGCCGCGCTCGCGCCGGCGCGCTAGGCTGCCGGCGTGCCCGAGCCGTGCCTGCACGAGACCCGCCATGAAGGCGTGTGCACCGCGTGCGGCGACTGCGCGCACGAAGTGATCCTCAACGGCGCGTGCTTCCTGTGCGGCACGACGGACCTCGATCCGATCGCGCTCTCGCCGAAGAAACCACCGGCACTGATTCCGCCGGAGTCGCTCGCGCGCAAGAAGTCCTGAGCGCGGACAACGTCAGCGTGTGGTGCCAGGTCCTCTGCCATCCGCTCGCGCTCTCCGATCTCTGCGAGCGACGTCAGGTGCCGATCCATGTCTAGCAGATAGCTCGCCGTGATCTCGACCTCGCTGTAGCCCTGCTCGCCGATCTCGCCGATCTCGCCGATCTCGCCGATCTCGCCGATCTCGCCGATCTCGCCGATC
>JBDUAS010000425.1:0-4895 GCA_040004535.1 Deltaproteobacteria bacterium | reverse complement strand
TCGTGATCGATCGCCGCCAGCGAGAGCGTACGAACTCTGCGGTCGAGCTCGCGGCTGGCGCACGCGGCCGGCTGCGCCAGGGCGATCGAGCCGGTGCGCTGGCGATGGCGAACCAGGCGCTGCATCAGGATCCGAGCGATCAGGAAGTGCGCAAGACGTTCTCGCAAATCGAGCGCGCGCGGGTCGCGGAAATCGCCAAGCGCATGCTCGCGCGTCACCGCGTGCCGAAGAAGCTGCGCGACGTCACGAACGAGCTGCGCCTCGAGCACAACCTGACCTCCGCCGAGGTCGAGCTCGCGCAGCGGGTCGACGGGCGCTGGGACCTGTTGTCGTTGATCAAGTCGGCGAGCGTGCGCGAGGCCGAGGCCTTGCTCGCATTCGCGCGACTCGCCGAGGTCGGCGTCGTGGAGCTCGGCTGATGGCGATGGCGCCGACCGTGTCTACGGCGATCGATCGGACGCGCCTGCTCCCGCGCTCCGGAATCGGCGTCGATGCGCCGTGGTTGATCATCGCGCCGCCGGGCAATCCGATCATCCGGTTGGATGCGCGCCTCCTCGATCGCGTCGAGCTGATCGGCCGCTCGCCGACGGCGCCGCTCGTGGCGTCGGGTGTGGCGATCGCCGGCGTCGCGGCCGCCGGGTTTTCGTTATTGCCCGGGGGAGTGTTCGCGTGTGCTGGTCTCGCGTATCTCGCGCACGAGCGGTTCAGCGAAGCGCGCCGCCGGTCGCGGAGCCGCGATCTGTTGCTCGCGCTCGGCGACCTCGAAGTGGCGCTCCATGTCGCCGACGGGCCCGAGGCAGCGAAGGGCGTCTCCGAACAGCTCGCGCCCTACACGCGCGATGCACCGATCACCCGCCCGGAGGTCTACGAGGATGCGAAGCGCCGGGTCCGCGCGCAGGCCGAGGGCAAAGGCGATGCGGCCGCGAAGCGCGAGATCGAGCACGCGTTGCTCGTCGGCACCGATGTCGTGACGATGAACGGCGACATGCTCAAGGTCGGCGCCGATCAGGCGTACCGGATCTCCGAGGTCCGCGAGTACGCGCTGCGCGGTGCGAACCTCCCGTTGCCCGGCGGCCGGCTCTTGCAAGCCGCGATGGGCCTGCTCGTCGTCGCCGCCGAGGAGCGCGCGGCTGCAGGTGAAGATCTAGCGGTACTGTCGAAGCGAATCTCCGACTACGAGGCGTGGTCGGGGCATCACGCCGGCCGATGATCGTCGCGCTCGCCGAGCTCGACGCCGCCGCCCTCGAAGAGCTCGCGCATGTCACGCTCGCATCTGCTGTTACCCACACTGACGTCTGGCTGACCGATCTCGTTCGAGCACGAGAGGAGCTAGCGGATGCTCTCGCACCGGCGAAGACCGCGCTCGCTCTCATCGATGGTCACGCGCCTATCGCGTGGGTCGCAGCCGGGCCTGATTGGGGCCGAATCTGGGAGCTTCATCCGTTGATCGTCGCCGTCGATCACCAACGCAGAGGTCACGGCCTTCGCCTGGTGCGCGCAGTAGAGGACATCGCGCGTGCCGCTGGCGCACTAACCATGCTTCTCGGCACGAGTGACACCAGCAACGCGACCTCGCTTTCGAACGTCGACCTATACGATCACACCGGCACTCGTCTCGAAGCGATGACCGAGAACGCTCCGCACGCCGTTGGTTTTTGGCGGCGAGCTGGCTATTCAATTGTCGACGTGCTTCCCGATAGGGTAGTAGTCCCAGCCGTCGGTGTGGCCGGGGTTGCGCGGAACGACGGTGCCATTTGCGCAAGCCCGCACACTTAGATCGCCAGGCGGATCTCGAAGCCGCAGCCGCGGTCCGGTGCACTCGCCGCATCCGCGAATCCGCCCCACGGCGCGACGATCGCCCGGGCCAGCTCGCCGAGCTCGCCTGCCCGTTCGTTGCCTGCGCCGTTATCCGCGATCGTGACGATCACGAAGTGGTCTTCCGACGACACGCGCACGCTCAACGAGCTGCCCTCGACGCCGCGCGCGGACGCCGCCGACACGCCGACGAGTTGCGCCACCAGCAGCGCGAGCTGGCCTTCGATCCCGCGTGCGGGTGGGACGTTGCCGAGGTCGAACAACAGCTCGATGTTCGTGCCGAGCTCGTGACCTGCCAGGCGCAATCCGAGATCGACGGCCGGCGACACCTCGAACGGCCGCGGCTCTTGCGGCTCGAGCGCCTGGTCGAGCTCGTCGACCCGCCTCGTCAGCTGCGTGAGCTCGAGATATGCCTCCGCCAGATCGTGGCGCAGTGTCTGCAGCGATCGCCACGGATACGGCGTCGGCCCCGTCGACGTTGCGACATAACGCTCGAGGTGGTCGACGACCGAGCCGAGCTTCTCGCGCATCGCCCGCAACGGATCCGCGAGCTGGCGCGCGACCTCGATCGCGACCTCACCACCGAGCTGGGTCTCCGGTTTCACTTACAAGCTCCCCGTCAGCAGGAACCACGTCTCGTCGACGCGCCCCGCTTGGATCATGCCGTGGGAATAGCCGATCTCGAACGTTCCCGGCACGAAGTAACCGAAATATGCATCGAGCCGGAGTGCGCCGCCGAGTGACCAGCGCATGTCCTGGGCGCCATCGAACGTCGTATCGAACGCAGTCGCGACGTCGCTCATCACCGCGAGGTGAAGCCGCCGTATATAGATCGGCAGCGTGCCGAGCCCGTGCTCGACGTTCCACAGCTCCTGGCGATATTCGAGGTTCAGCAAGTGATACTCGTTGCCGGTGACCGCGCGCGGGCCGTAGCCGTGCAGATAGCCGATCGCGGAGCTCCGCGCCGAGTTGACGATCGACATCGCGATATCCTGCGCGGGCACGCCACCGAGTGCGAAGCCGCCCGCGGCCACGCGATCGCCTGCGCGGATCGCACCGACGAGGCGCAACGCGAGCACCGGCGACGTTCCCCACAGCCGCTGAAACGCGTCGAACGCGTAGCTCACCGTGACGTTGCGATACTTCGCGCCGAACGCCGGGTGATCGAGCCGCAGCGACACGCTCGCATCGAACCCTTCCTGCGAGCCGAGCCCGAACGTCGTGCCGCGGATCCGCGAGAACGCCAGGCGCGACGCGACGCCTGCCTGGAAGTAGTTCGTCGCCGGATGGGTCTCGACGCGCATGTTCGGATCGAGCACCTCCGGCGGCGCCTTCGCGAGCCGGTAGTAGTCGGTGTCGTAATCGAACGACAGTGTCCACGACGAGCTCGGCCGTTGCTCGAGCGGGATCCCGAGGGACAGCGTGCCGCTCCAATCCTCTTCTTGATACGTCTTGTTGACGCCGTCGATCCGCCAGCCGCCGCGCGCGACCAGCGTGCGTGCGCCTGATAGTCGGACCGACGGCCGCCACCCGGTGTACGCGTAGGACGCGCCGATGTTGGTGTCGCGCGTATCGGCATCGAGCCCGACCGCGAGCGCGTAGTTGTGCAAGCCGACCACATCCGCGCCGGCGGTCTGGATACTCGCCGAATGCGCGGCGCTATCGAGCGCGAGCGTCCACACCTGGGGCGCGAGCGTCTCGAGCGCGCGGTAGGCGCGTGGCGGCGAGACCGGCGCTTCGTCGTCGGGGATGTCGGTCGGCGCGGGCTTGTCGTCGACGAACTCGCGCGCCGGCAGCCAGGCATCGCGGTCGAGCTTGACCTCGTACAGGTCATAGCCACCGTTCGGCGCCCCATTCTCGTACGCGAGCCGGGTGCCATCGGGCGAAGGCTTGCCGTGGAACGCACCGCCGAGCACGTTCGTGACCTGCCAGGTCGTGCCCGCCGCGAGGTCGTACGCGTAGATGTTCGAGATGCCGGTGCGATCGCTATCGAAGAACAGCGTGCGGCCATCCTTCGACCACGCGGGCGACATGTCGACCGCGCGGTCGTGGGTCACCGACGTCGTCTTGCCCGACGCGAGCTCGGTGACGAGGATATCGCGATAGCCGTGCGTGCGCCACGCCGAGAACGCGATCCGCGTCCCGTCGGGCGACCACGCCGGCTGGTAGACCTCTTCGTAGCGCTCGCCTTCGTAGACCACCGACTCCGGGGCCCCGGGCGCGAGCTCTTGCACCGCGAGCACGCTGTGCGAGTGCTCGTTGCGCGAATACGCGACTCGCCGGCCGTCGGGTGACACCGCCGGGTCGCGCGCGCGCTTGCCCGTCGTGATCCGTGTCGTCTGCTTCGTCGCCGCGTCCCACCGGAACACGTCCTCGTACGAGTAGTCGCGTCGGAACTGGCGGCCTTGCTCGTAGACGATCGAGTTATCCGGCTGGACATCGAACGGCCCCATCGCATCGATCTGGACGACGTCGTGCGCCTGGGTGACGTCACCGCCGACCGGCATCGCGCGGACTCTCGGCAACGAGTAGCCGTCGTACTGGAGCCAGATCAGCTCGCTACCGTCGGCCGAATAATGCGGCAACAGCTGCGACTCCGACGCGTGGGTCAGCGGCCGACCGAGCCGCAGCCCGCGCCGCTCCGCCGCCATCTCCTCCATGCCGTAGCGATCGCGGAGATAACCCTTCCAGTCGGCGTAGAGCTCGGTGAACGGCTTGCCGACGACCTTCGCGATCTGGCGGTTGATCGCGAACGGAATGGGATACGCGCCCGACACGTGCGACATCTCGCGCAGCTTGTCGTCGCCATAGCGATCGAAGATGTACTTGATGAAGTGCGAGCCGTAGACGTAGCGCGCGTTGCCGCGCGGGAACTGGCGCGGCGAGCCGGTGACCTGGTCGAGGCGCAGGTCCTTGCCGGTGTGGCGCGCGATCCGGATGAACGAATCGAACCGCGTGCCACGGTCGCGGCCACCGGCGGAGCGCTTCGACTCCTCGTAGACCGCGATGCCCTCGATGATCCAGGGCGGCATGATCTGGTTCGGCGCCCAGGTCTTGCCGAAGATCGAGTTGTAGATCGT
>JBDUAS010000424.1:0-4897 GCA_040004535.1 Deltaproteobacteria bacterium | reverse complement strand
TCGCGCGACCGCGCTACGATCGACGCGCACCGCTCCATTCAAGCCGAGCCGCGCCGCGATCGCATTCCACACGTCCTGGATCGCGACCGTGTCGGCCGCCGACTTCCGCTCGTTCCATCCCGGCACGGGAGGTCCCGGTGCGTCGATCTCGATACTCGCCTCGTGCGTACCGTGCAGGCGATGCACGAGCTCGATCGCGCCCATTCCGAACCGCGCGCGTGCCGCGGCATCGCGCGCCTCCGCGAGCACCATAAGACCCGGCCAGCTCGGTGGCTCTGCGCGTGCGGCGACGACTGCCGGATCGTCCTCGATCGCGAACGGCGCGACCAACCGCAGCAACGCGAGCGCGCGATCCGCGAGGCCTTCGTTGTCGAGTGCGGTCATCACGATCTCGAGCGTCGACGCGAGCCGCGCGATCAGCGGCGCCGGCGGTGGCGTCCGGCCTTCCGCGTGAGCGCGTGCAAATGCCCGCATGTGGCCCGGCATCTCGCCGGCGAGCTCTTGTTCGAGGAGCCCGAGCGCGACGTGCGGAGGCTCAGCCACGCGGTGTGCCGGGTGCCGTGATCCCCAACCGTTGGAGCTCCGCCATCACCAACTTCAGATCCGCCCACGTGTCGCGCTTGCGATCCGGCTCGCGCAACAGATACGCGGGATGGAACGTGGGCATCACGCGAACGCCGTTGCGGTCGTGAAACTTGCCGCGCAGCGAGCTGATCGGGGCATCGCGGCCGAGCAGCGTGTTCGCTGCCGGCCGGCCGAGCGCGACGATGATCCGCGGCGCGATCGAGCCGATCCGCGCGTCGAGGAACGGCTTGCACGCGGCGACTTCGTCGGGCTCCGGGTTGCGATTGCCGGGGGGCCGGCACTGGATGATGTTGTTGATGTAGACCGAGCGCCGCGACCAGCCCATCGCCTCGATCATCTTGTCGAGCAGCTCGCCGGCGGGACCGACGAAAGGCTCGCCGCGCTTGTCCTCTTGCTCGCCCGGACCTTCGCCGACGAACATCAGCGGCGCGTTCGGATCGCCGACGCCGAACACGATCGACTTGCGGGTGGCCGACAGCTTGCACCGCGTGCACTCGCCGACGTCCTCGCGGATCTGAGCGAGCGAGCGCCGGCCGGTTGCGGGCGCATCCGCATATTCCTCGACGACCGAGTCGCCGACCGGCGTATCGAACGGCACGATCACCGACCGCGCGGTCGCTCCACCGGGTGCCGCCCACGCGCCGGCCGCGATGTGGCGACCGAGCTGGGCGCGGACCTGCCGGGTCAGCTCGAGCAACTCGTCTGCCGGGTTCATGTCGGACATGCTATCAGCCAGGTATGCCATTGCAGCGGTGCTCGGGGCTAGCGGCGATCGTCCTCGCGCTCGGATTCGGCGCCTGCCACCGCAGCGCGAAGGTGCCTGTCCCAGAAGGCGACATCGCGGCGACCCTGACCGTCCCGTCGCTCGCGGGCGATCAGCTCGATATCCAGAGCCTCGAGGGCAAGCCGACGCTGCTCCTGTTCGTGACGCCGAGCTGCGTCCACTGCCTCGCGACGATCCCCAACGCGATCGCGGCGGCGCACCAAAAGAACGCGAATGTCGCGGCCGTGTTCGTGGCCGGCGACCGCGAGCGCGCGCAGCGCGTCGTCGATCAGCTCAAGTTCCCGGGCCCGGCGCTGTTCGACGACGGCACGCTGCGCGCGCAGTATCACGTCGACTCGGTGCCGTACATCCTCGTGCTCGGTCCCGATGGCCACGCCAAGGACGCCTTCGAGGGCGAGCAGACGACCGCGACGCTGTTCGACGCGATGTAACTATTTCTCGGGATCCGCGGTCGCTGGGACCTGAGCCGAGCTGCCGGTGCCGGCGAACGACAGGTACTGGTAGTACATGCCGTCAGCCTCGGTCGCGCTGCGCACGGTGCCCTCGTGGGCGTCCTTCGCGTTCTTGAACGTGATCCGAACCTCGACGCCAGCGCCGTGCGCGTTCTTGCCCCGCGCGGCACCGACATGACGCGCGGTGATCCGCGCGAGCGGCGAATCGAAGAACCGCGTATCGACCTGACGCCACGTGTTCTGGCCGAGCTTGTTCAGCCCGCCGAGATCGACGACGAGCGCGCTGCCTTCGAGGTGCTGCGTGACCTCGAACGCTGCGACCGACTGGAAGAAGATCTCGGCACCCCCACCCTTCGCCTCGAACCCTATCCACGACAGCGTGCCCTTCGCGGCCGGACGCTTGGGCTTCGCATTCTTGGCCGGCACGCCGGGCGTGACGCCGCTGTAGTCACCCTCGGAGTGGGTCGCCGACGCGCTCAACGCGATCGGCGCGTCTCCCGCGGTCTCGGGCGGTTCCACCGACGGAGCCGTGGCATGACGCGGCGGCGGCGGGGTCTTCTTGTGCGGAGCAGCGTGAAGCAGACCTGGCAACGGCGCGACGAGCAGCACTGCCAGGACGAGGGGGCGCATGAGGAGATCGTACAAACCCCTGTCGCGGGGCGCAAATTTGGTCATGGGTGGGTGCGGCAATTTGCGGGAGTCCTGGCTAACCGAGCGCTACCCGACGGAACGCGCACGAGACTTCGCGCTGCGTATGATTGCCGGACGTGCGTCACGTCAAGGGCATCCTCTTCCTCGACTACGTGAGGATGGTGAAGGCCCACAAGGGCGTGGAATGGGACACGTTCCTCGACCCCGGCGACATCCACTATCTCTCGGACCGCATCGACATCACGGGCTGGTATCCGATGGCGACGTTCGAGCGGCTCGGCAACGCGATCCTCCGATTCGTCGCCGGGAATCAATTGTTCCCCGTGCAGCTATGGGGTCGCTACTCGGCGGGTCAGCTCCACGCCGCGCACCCGATGTTGCTCGCGCCCGGCGACCCACTCGAGTCGGTCAACCGGTTCCAGGTGCTGCGCCAGACGTTCTTCGACTTCGATGCGCTGTCCGTGCCGCTGCTCCATCCGGGCTCGGCGCAGATCGTGGTCCGCTACTACATGGGCGCGCTCGCCGAGGAAGCCGCGAGCTATCAGACGATGGGCTTCTTCGAGGGGCTGCTCGAGCTCGCCGGAGCGAAAGACATCGATGCGCGGTTTCGCCAACGCGCGTGGGACGGCGATCCGCAGTCCCGGCTCGATCTCAACTGGACGTTGCCGGGGGATCGCTGACGCGCACCGGATCGCTCGGCGCGCCGAGATAAGCGACGCGCGCTTCGCCGACGATGAACAGCGATCCGGCGATCACGATCGGCGTCCCGATCGAACGCGCGAGCTCCACAGCCGAACCCAGATCCGGCGCGCTGCGCACGTCGCCGACGAGCTCGCGACAGATCGCTGCGAGCGAGTCCGGATCGAGCGCGCGTTCCTGCTGGTAGCGCGTCGCGACGATCGCACGCACGGAACCGGCGAGCTCTCGCACGATCGCGCGTACGTCTTTGTCGCCCGACACCGCGAGCACGAGCACCGGCCGAAGCACGGGGTGGACCTCGCCGAGCGTCGCCGCGAGCGCATGCGCGCCATGCGGATTGTGAGCGCCGTCGAGGATCAAGTCCCCTGCCCGCTCGAAGCGACCGGGATGGACCACGTGCCGCAACGCGTCCTCGACCACCGGCAAGCCCGCGGCACGGATCGCTGCGATCGCCGCGGCCGCATTGCGCTGCTGGTGTGCGCCCGGCAATGACAGCGCCACCTCGACGGGCTGTGCGATCAACTCGAGCTCTGCGCCCACCGCGCGCGCATGATCTGCAAGCCACGGAACCGCAGCCGGCTCGCCGGAGATCCCGACGATCACGTGCTGGCCGCGTTTGAAGATGCCGGCCTTCTCCGCGGCGATCGCCTCTAACGTGTTGCCCAGGATCGCCTCGTGATCCATCGCGACCCCGGTCACGACCGCGATCGGTGCCGCGACGACGTTCGTCGCGTCGAGTCGGCCGCCGAGCCCGACCTCGAGCACCGTGAGGGCGGGTCGCGCGGCCGCGATGATCAGCATCGCGATCGCGGTGATCTGTTCGAAGAACGTGAGCTCGTCGCCACCGGCCGCGCTCACGCGAGCCGCCACTGCAACGATCTCGGCTTCACTCGCCATCTCGCCATCGACGACGATACGCTCGCGCAACGTCGCGAGATGCGGCGACGTGTACGTCGCGACCCGCTTGCCCGCCGCGCGCGCGAGCGCCGCGATCATCGCGACGACCGAGCCTTTTCCGTTCGTGCCGCCAACGTGGATCACGAGGCCCAGCCGCTCCTCGGGATGTCCGAGCCGCGCGAGCAGCTCCGCCATGCGCTCGAGCCCGAGCTTCACGCCGAAGCGCCGCGCACCGACGAGCCGCTCGAGCACGTCCGCGTACGCTGTCGACGACATCCCTAGTCCGTCGTCGGAATCTCGAGCTCGACGTCACCGACGGTGCCGGTGCGGCGATTCTCGTCTCGGCCGTGCTGGAACCAGCGCAGCGAGCGCTCGAGCGTCGGCTTGAGATCCCTGCGGTGGACGACCATGTCGACCATGCCGTGCTCGAGCAAGAACTCCGAGCGCTGGAAGCCGGGCGGCAGCTGCTGGCGGATCGTCTGCTCGATCACGCGCGGCCCCGCGAAGCCGATCAGCGCGTCGGGCTCGACGATCGTCAGATCGCCGAGCATCGCGACGGACGCCGCGACGCCACCGGTCGTCGGGTGCAGCAACACCGCGATGTACGGCACGCGGGCCTCGCGCAGCTTCGACCGCGCGGCCGAGGTCTTCGCCATCTGCATCAGCGACAGCACGCCTTCCTGCATGCGCGCGCCGCCCGACGCGGTGAACAACAGCGCCGGCCGCTTGTGCGCGATCGCGCGCTCGAACTGACGCGTGATCTTTTCGCCGACGACCGAGCCCATCGAGCCGCCCATGAACTCGAACACGAAGAACCCGGCCTCGACCG